>CAZJJQ010000176.1:0-7531 GCA_964546345.1 uncultured Planctomycetales bacterium | reverse complement strand
GGGTTGCGGAACCAGAGCTCCATCTTGCGCTCGTCGTGGTTGCTGCCGTCGTCGTAGACGTAGTCGAGGTCGCAGTGGAGGTTGACCAGGTGGCTCGGGGGCTGCTCGCCCTTGGCGATCCAGCGGGCGGCTTCGTCGAGGGCGCGCTCGCCGGCGTTGTCGTCGGCAGCGGGGAACCCGGGGCCGGCGACGCCCGGAGGCGGCATGCCGGGGGAGGGCCCGTCACCGGCGCCGAGGGCGGCGCGCAGACCGAGGGTGAGGGCCGGGGCGAAGAGGGCGATGGCGAGGAGCTTGCGAATCATGGCGAAGGACTTTACCTGCCTCCGGGGGCTTCGGGAGATTCGAACTTGGCGGGGGGGACGCCGACGTTGATCTGGATGTCGTCGAGCAGCGCCGTCACGAACCGCCGGGGAGGGTCCGTGCGCGCCTGGTTGGGATCGGGGTTCGTCCGCCAGCCCTGGATCTTGTAGGGGTAGCGGAAGGGCCGGGGCTTGGCGTTCGGGCTGTCCCACTCCTTGAGGATCCAGTCCTCGTTCCACAGCTTGGCCTGGATGTCGCCGTCCACGCGCACGATGCCCGGCCAGGTGGCCGTCAGGTCGCCCGTGGCGGGGTTCTTCTCGTAGGCCAGCCAGAACGTGATCTTGCGGCCGTCGGGCGAGCGCCGGGCGATCTTGATCCACGAGCCGGCGTACACGCCCGAGCCCTCGAAGTTGCCCTGGTGCTCGAAGACGATGCCGGGGCCCTTGAGCCCCTCCAGCGTCAGGAACTGGGTCAGGTCGGCCACCCGCACCAGGTCCTCCTTCATCTGCTTGAGGTCATTTTCCGCGCCGGGGGTGCCGTGGATGCGGTGCGGGCTGCCGTTCGCCGCGATCACCCAGGCGCGATCCCCGTTGAGGATCTTCGTCGTGGTGCGCTGGAGGGCGGTCAGCTCGTTGCGCATCTTGTCGGGCGCGGCGTACCAGACCACCTGGTCACCCTCGTGGTGGTTGTCCTCGAGGTCCCACTTCGCATCGAGGTGGGCGTAGAGGTCGCGCGCCTTGCCGAGCGACCCGCCTCGGGCCACCCAGGCGATGGCCTGGTCGAAGAACCGGGCGCCGCGGGTGAGGGCGTCCTCGGCGCCCGCCGCGGGGGACGGGAGCGGCGGCGCCGGGAGGGGGGGGGCGCCGGGGGCCGGCGACGGAGGCCCTCCCCCGGCTTCCGCCGCCACGCACAGAAGGAGAGGGAGAGCGGCGCGCAGGGCGCGCGAGGTCCAGCGGGAGATCGTATGCATCGAGTCCTTCTGCGGTCGCGGGGTCCGGACAGCCGCCCCAGGCCCCCCGGGGTGGAACCAGGGGCGGCGGGCCGCGCGATGACGGGGCGCCCCGAGGGGGACGCATTGGGGATGGACGGGGGCGTTCGAGGTGGGATGCTCTCGCCCCTCCGTGACAGGAACGAAGTTGGCCTGCGCCGCCGGATCCAGCCCGACGGGCGCGGGCAGGATACCCCCGAGGTGACCCTGGTGCCGACGCGCGCGCAGCCCGACTCCCGCATCCGCTCCGGGGTGATCGCCCCCGGGGTCCGGCTCCACCTCCTCCCGACGGATCGGTTCACGACCACCATCTGTCGGGTCGTCCTCCACCGGGACCTGGGAGGCGAAGCGACGGCGACCTCCCTGCTGGCCCACGTCCTCGAGTCGGCCACGGCCAGGCACCCGTCCCGCGAGGCCCTGGCGCATCGCCTCGCCGACCTCTACGGGGCCGGGCTGGACGTCGGGGTCGAGAAGATGGGGGACCGTCAGCTCCTCGTCGGAAGCCTCGACTGGCCGACCCGGGGTGTCCCGGGAAAGGGGGCGAGCCTGACCCAGGGCCTTTCTTTCCTGCGCGAGGTCCTCACCGAGCCCGCGAGGAAGGGGGACGGCCTCGATCCCGAGATCGTCGCGACGGAGGCGACGAACCTCCGGCGCGCGCTCGCGGCGCTCAAGGACGACAAGGCGCGGTACGCGCTGCGGCGGTGCCTCGAGCTCGCGTGCGAGGGCGAGCCGTTCGCGCTCGATGCCGAGGGGCGCGTCGAGGACCTGCCCTCCGCGACGCCGCGGGCGCTCGCCGAGCTCCATGCGCGCCTGCTCGCCCGAGCGCCCGTCGAGATCCTCCTCGCCGGGGACGTCGCGTGGGACGAGGCGAGGTCCGCCGTGGGACGGCATCTCCTCTGGCCCGGGCGCGATCGTCGTCCCGCGGCGCTGCCGCCCGCCGCCGCGGTGCGCCCCGCGCGCGCAACCCCCCGGCGGAGGGTCGAGCATGACGAGGTGGACCAGGGCAAACACGCGATGGCGTTACGGGCCCCCGGGCCCCCCTCCTCCCCCCTGCTGCCGGCCGCCCAGATGCTCTGCGGCGTGCTCGGCGGCTCCTCCGTGTCGCGCCTGTTCAAGGTGGTCCGCGAGGTCCACGGGCTGTGCTACTACGCGGCCGCCACGTGGGTGCGGGCGAAGGGGATGATGCTCGTCCAGTCGGGGGTCGCCCCGAAGGACGAGCCGAAGGCCCGGCGCATGATCCTCGCCCTCACGCGCGAGGTCGCGGGCGGCACCCTCGATCCGCAGGCCTTCGAGGCCGTGCGCGAGGCGGCGCGCTCGCGCATCGCGGCGCTCCGCGACGAGCGCGGCCTCGCGCGCGGCTTCGCGCAGGAGATGGTGGTGCTCGGGCTGCCCCCGCGGCCGGAGACGCACCTGGCGCGGCTCCTCGCCGTGAAGCCCGCGGACGTGCGCCGGGTGGGTCGGCAGCTCGGGCTCGAGGGGACGTTCTTCCTGACGGGAGGCAAGGCATGAAGCGCATCGCGGCTCGGATGCGGGTCCGGAGCGAGCCCCGCGTCGGCGGGCGCGTGTACGAGGCCCGGACGCCCGGGGGCACGCCGGTGATCGTGCGTCCCATGCCCGGCTTCTCGAAGTCGTACGCGCTCCTCGCGACCCGGTTCGGCTCGCTCGACGCGGCCCTTCCCGACGGGAAGGCGCTCCCCGTCGGCCTCGCGCACGTCCTCGAGCACAAGATGTTCGCGACGCCCGAGGGCGACGTGTTCGACCTGTACGCGAAGCGGGGCGCCTCGGCGAACGCGTACACCACGTTCGGGCACACGGCCTACCTCTTCTCGTGCACCTCGCAGTTCGAGGACAACCTGGTCACCCTGCTCGACACCCTCGGCACCATGCACGCCGACGCCGCGGGGATCGAGCGGGAGAAGGGCATCATCGGCCAGGAGATCGCCATGTACCAGGACGACCCGTCCTGGCGCGGCTACTTCGGCCTCCTCGGCGCGCTCTACCGGGACCACCCGATCCGGCTCGACGTGGCGGGCACGAAGGAGACCATCGCGCCCATCGACCGGGAGGTGCTCCTCGCGACGCATGCGGCCTACTACCACCCCGAGAACCTCGTCCTCGTCGTGGCGGGCGACGTGGATCCCGAGGTGGTGCTCGCGCGCGCGAGCGAACGCCTCGTGTCCGCCCTCCCGGGAGCGATCCATCGGCGGGCGCCGGTGCCCGAGCCGCTCGCTCCCGCGTCCGCGGAGGTGCGGCTGCCGCTGTCCGTCAGCCGACCGCACGTGCTGCTCGGCTGGAAGGACGCGCCGCCGGGGGCCACCGGCGCCGCCTTGATCCGCCACGAGGTCGAGACCGAGCTCGTGCTCGAGGGCCTGTTCGGCGACGGGGGGGCCGTCGAGGCGGGCCTCTACCGGGAGGGCCTCGTGGACGAGAGCCTGGAGGCGTCGTCGGAGGCGGGCCACGACTTCGCGTTCTCCGTGGTGTCGGCCGAGGTGGACGACGTCGAGCCGTACCGCACCCGCCTCCTCGAAGCCGTGGACGCGGTTGCGCGCAAGGGCCTCGGAGAGGACGACGTCGAGCGCTGCCGACGGCGTGCGTGGGGCGGCTGGCTGCGCGCGTTCAACTCGCCCGAGCGCACCGCCTCGCTCCACCTCGGCATGGCGCTCAAGGACGCGCGGCCCGAGGACGCGCTCGCCGCCCTCGAGGGCACGACCGTCGCGCGCGCGAACGCGCGCCTGCGCGAGCTGGCGGCCCGACCCCGCGCGTGGTCCGTGCTGCTGCCCCGGGGCGCCGGATAGGCGCGCCCGTGCGCCGACGGTAGGATCCCTCCCGATGTCCTCCCTGGCCCTCGACCGGATCCGTCGCTGCCTCGCGATGGTCCCGCTGATCCGCGCGCGTCCCGGGATCCGGGTGGCGGACCTCGCGTCCATGTTCGGGGTGCGCGAGGCCGACATCCGCGCCGACATCCACGAGGTGCTCACCCTCTGCGGCGTGCCGCCGTACCTGCCGCACAACTACTTCGTGTTCCAGATCGAGGGCGATCGGGTGCGGATCCGGTTCGCCGAGCACCTCAAGCGTCCGGTGCACCTCACGCTCCAGGAGGCGTTGGCCATCGTCCTGGCGCTGGGGGGCGTCGGCAGCGGGCGCGTCCCGCCGTTCGGCGACGCGGCGGCGCGCCTGCGCGAGAAGATCCGACGCCTGCTCAAGCAGGGCGACCGCGAGGTCGTGGACGCGCTCGGGCGCTCCGTCGCGGGCCGGCGGGCCCCGGAGCCGGTCCTCGAGACGGTGGCGCGGCTCAAGGAGGCGATGGCCCGCAACGTCGCCGCACGCATCGTCTACTACACGGCCGGTCGCGACGCCGTCACCGAGCGGGAGATCGAGCCGTACGGCCTCGTGGACCACCGCGGAGTCTGGTACGTCGTCGCCCGCGACTCGATCCGCGCGCGCGAGCTGCCGTTCCGGGTGGACCGCATCCGCAGCGTCGTCCTGACCGAGCGGGAGTACCTCGTTCCCGACGACTTCACCGCCGAGCGCTACCGCCGCGAGGCGATGTACGAGGAGGGCGGCGACGAGGTCGGGGTGAAGGTGTGGTTCTCCGAGGTCGTGGCGGCCCGCGTGCTGGAGTCGGCGCCGCGCCGCGACGTCGAGGTGCGCCAGGACGGGAGCGTGGTCCGCACGTTCCGCACGGGCCCGCGCGCGCGGTGGCTCTACGCCTTCGTCTCCCGCTTCGGGCCCGACGCCGAGGTCCTGTCCCCGCGCGACCACCGGGCGGGCATGGCGGCCTACCTGGACGGCCTGCTCGGGAGCGCGACCGAGGCCCGAGCCACCGCGGCCGCCCGGGCGAAGCGCGAGGGTCCGCCGAAGACCCGCCGCAAGCCCCCCGCCGCGCCCCCCACACCGGGCGAGTAGCCTCGGATCGCGGGCGCCGGGGGCCGTCGCCGGGGCTCACCCTCGGGAGCGCGGTCCAAATCCAGGCCCGCGCTGGCCCCGGGGGGGGGCGTCCGGTACGATCCCTCCCTGGCGTCGGGGCTCGGGTTCCCGGCCCGTCGGTGGACGGCCGGTCGCCCGGCCCAAGCGGAGGCTCTCGATGCGTCATTCGGGCACGCGGCGGTCGCGCACGGGTGGTCTGCTCCTCGCGGCGGCGCTCGCCTGCGTGGGCCTTCGGTCCCCGGTGCCGGTCTCGGCCGCGCCGGCGGTCGGCACGTGGAGCTCCACGACGAAGGGGCTCGGCGTCCGCGGCGTCTCCTCCCTGCGCATCACGAAGAAGGGGCCCGAGGTCTGGTTCGCGAGCGTCTACGGCACGGCCGCGGCCCGCCACGGCCTCTGCGTGAGCAAGGACAAGGGAGCGACCTGGAAGCCGCTGCGCCAGGGCCTCGACGACCTGGTGTCGGAGCGCGACCCCTATCAGATCACCCTCGACCCGAAGGACGAGAAGGTCCTCTACGCGGTGTGGCGGGGGAAGATCTACAAGTCGGTGAACTCCGGGGACAGCTGGGAGTTCATCGGGAGCGGCACCTCGAACTTCTCCTTCGACGGCAGCCAGAGCCGGTCCTTCATCGCCGGCGTGGCCGTGGACCCGTCCAACACCAAGCGGCTGCTGGCCGGCACGCTCTCGAAGGGCTACCACGGCGGTCTCTTCGAGTCGAAGGACTGGGGCAAGAGCTGGACGCACATCGCCGGCTCGAGCGCCGGCAAGGCCCTCGAGCAGTCCGGGCTGGGCAACGAGGCGTGGCCCATCAGCCTCGACGCGCGCAGCGACAAGTTCATCATCGTCGGGGGCGTGACGGGCTCGGCCTGGGCGAGCGAGGACCGTGGCGTCCACTTCAAGGCCACCCAGCCGGGCGGAGCCGGCATCCACACGGCCTACGCGATCACCGACATGCAGGGCCGCGAGGCGTTCCTCGCGGAGTCGCGGGGCCTCTGGCGCACGCGCGACGCGGGCGAGTCGTGGGGCAAGGCGCCGCTCCTGCCGGGTACCTGCATCAGCGTGGACGTCGATCCCGGCAACCGCAAGGTGGTCTACGCCCTCCTTCGCGGGCAGGGTCTGTGCCGCACCGACAACCTGACGACGTGGACGGCGCCGAAGCACGCCGACCTCGACGCGCACGAGGTGGTCTGCCACCCGCACGCGAAGGGCACGGTCCTCCTCACCTCGCGCACCACCGGCCTGTGGATCTCCACCGACAAGGGGGAGACGTTCTCCCCTCTCTCCCCGGCGCTGCCCCAGGCGATCCCCGCCATCACCCACGTCGGCGCGCACCCGAACGACGGCACGCAGATGATGGCCGCCACCGACACGGGGTGGATCTTCGTGTCGCAGGACCGCGGCGCGTCCTGGACGCGACCCGGGAACGTCGGCGCGCCCGTCACCCGGCTGGTCGGCTCCCCCGCGGGCGCCGGCACCTGGCTGGCGGCCGGGGCTGGGGTGAGCCTGACCTCGGACTTCGGTGCCACCTGGCAGCGGACGCTCGCCTCCGCCGACCCGGAAGACCGCGTCGTGGCCCTCGAGCGCCTCGACGACGGCACGTGGCTCGCCCTCTGGGAGCGCGACGGCCGGATCGCCACGAGCAAGGACGGCGGCAAGACGTGGGAGAAGGAGCTTTCCGCGCGCGCGAACGCGAGCCGCGGATCGTGGGCCGCGAGCCTCGCCGTGGACCGCAGGGATCCGAAGCATCTCCTCGTCGCCATGAGGACCACCGCGGCGTCCTGGACGAAGGACGACCAGGACGGCGGGCCGTACGAGTCGAAGGACGGCGGCGCGACCTGGACCCCGCTCACGGACGGCTTCCGGGGCGACCGCGGCGTGTGGCGCGAGTGGTGGAGTCGCGGCGCCGCGTGCTCCATCGACCCGGTCTCCGGGGCCCTCGTCTACGTCACGGACGGCGCGGGCCTCTGGCGGCGCGACGCGGCCGGAGCGGACGGCAAGGCGTCCGCGTGGGACGAGGTCCTCATCCCCGGGGCGCCGCCCGCCTCGGGCGTGGCCGCGTTCGCCACCTCGCCCGGCGCGCCCGGCGAGGCCCCCGAGATCGTCGTCCAGTTCGAAGGGGCGACGACGCGGGCGTTGATGCGGTCCACGGACGCCGGGAAGACCTGGGTCGCGCTCCCGGATCCCGGGACGCGGCTGGTCTCGCTCGCCGCGGATCCGACGGTCCCCGGTCGTTATCTCACCGGCGACCCGGCGGACGACCGCGGTGTGCTGACGTTCGACCCTCCGGGAGGGATCCCGCCCACGCCGCCGGCCCCGGT
>CAZJJQ010000175.1:0-7605 GCA_964546345.1 uncultured Planctomycetales bacterium | reverse complement strand
TCGGGACGTACGGGCTCGCTTTCGGGGCTCGTGCCGCGCGGCGGCTCGTCGAGGGATCGGGGTCCAGTTGCGTTCTCCTCGCCGCCGCGGGTCGTTTCCCTCACCTCGGTGGCGTCGCTCGGACGTGCGCGAGCCTGCGAAATCGAGCCCGATCGGTCGGGAGCGCAGCTCCCCCGCATCGGGTGGCACGTCGCGCGTTCGACGATCTCTTCACACGCTCCCCGGGTCCGGGCTCACGCCGGCGACGGGGCGCGCTTCGTCGGGTCGAGCTTCGCCACCACGAGCGTGACGTCGTCGGTCTGGGGGCCGGTGCCGCGGTGGACCTCGGTCGCCGTCCGCAGGGCCTGCGCGAGGGCGGCGGCGTCCTTGCCCGCGTGCTCGCGCGCGAGGCGGTGGAACCGCTCCATGGAGAACATCGCCCCGGACGCGTCCACGGTCTCCCAGATCCCGTCCGTGCCGAGGACCACCACGTCCCCCGCGCGCAGCCCGGTCACCGTGGCCTCGGGGAACGCGAGCCCCGCCACGACGCCGAGCGGCGGCCCGCCGGCCTCGAGCTCTTCGACGCGCCCGCCCTCCGCGCGCACCACGAAGCAGCCCCCCTGACCCGCGTTCGCGTAGACCAGAGTGCCGGCCGCCGGATCCAGGATCCCGTAGAAGAGCGTCATGAACTTGCCCGCCGTGGCGTCGCGGGCCAGGTGCGCGTTCACGAGCGCGAGCAGCGCGGCGGGCGACGCCTCGCGCGAGGCCTGCGTGCGCAGCGCGGCGCGGGCGCTCGACATCATGAGGGCGGCGGCGATGCCGTGGCCGGTCACGTCCCCCACGGTGAGCGCGGTTCGCCCGGGACCGACCGGCCACGCCTGGGGGTAGTCGAAGTAGTCGCCGCCCGTCTCGTCGCAGTAGTCGCTGAAGCCGGCGACGTCGAGCCCGTCGGCGGCGGGCGGGTGCGCCGGCAGGAGGCTCTGCTGGATCTCCATGGCGACCTGGAGCGCCGACTTGAGCCGCTGGCGCTCCTCGAGGCCCGCCGCCATGGCGTTGAAGTTCGTCGCCAGGGACTCGAACTCGTCGCCGCTCGTCCACGTCACCCTCGTCCCGTACTCGCCCGCCGCGACGCGGTCCATGGCCGACGAGAGCATCCGCACCGGTCGATGGATGCGCGCCGCGAACCCGAGGCCGAGGGCGGCCGCGAGCAGCACGCCCCCGCCGGCCCCGAGCGCGAGGAGGGCGAGCAGCCGCCCGCGCATGGCGTCCACGGTGGACCCGTCCACGTCGATCCCCAGGAAGCCCACGGTGCGCCCGCCCCGATCCCGGATGGGCGCGTAGCCGGAGAGCGACGGCCCGTACTCGTCCGTCGTCACGTCGTCGTCCACGCTCGGCTCGAGCAGGCCGCGCACCATCCCCGGGAAACGCCCGTACTCGTAGGGGCGCCCGATCTCGGCGTCCTGCTGCGACAGCGACAGGAGCCCCATCCCGGGCCCCTTCCCGTTCAGCGTGTCCACCGTGTAGACCTCGTGGAACAGCTTCGGATTGCTGGCCACGAGCCGTTCGGCGAGCCGCCGCAGCGCCAGGTAGCCCGGGTCGCTCAGGATGTCGGGCGAGAGGCGGGGGCCGAGCGCGGCGTGCGCGTCGCCGTCGATCTCGGGCGCGGCGGCGGCCACCGTGGTCCGCAGGAGCGTCTGGAGCGAGGCGAGCTGCGCCTCGCGGGCGCGGCGCCAGGCGAAGTGGAGGAGCACCGCGGAGAGGAGGAGGCTGACGCCGAGGAAGGCGAGGAACAGCTTCGTGCGGAACGAGGCGCGGACGCGCAAGGGGGGCTCCGAAGCCGGGACGGCCCCGCAGTATGCCCGAGGCGCGGTGGGCCCGGGCACGCCCGGGGAGCCCGGTCGGCCGCGGCGGCGCGCCGCGGCCGGTTTCCGCAGGCGGGTCGCGGGATCCTTCCCTTCCCGAGCGGGCCGGGGGACTCTCTGGCCCGTGCCCGCGTCGCCCCCCCCGGCCCCCGCCGCCCCCCAGAGCCCCCCGACCCCGCCGTCGCCCTCCTCGGCAGGGGGGCGCGCACCCGACACGCGCTACCCCATGCTCGACGCGTGGCGCGGGATCGCCTGCCTGATGGTGCTCGGCTTCCACGCCGCCGCGCTCACCATGAGCCCCGAGCAGACGGGCCTCGCCTACGAGCCGCTGCGCAAGTTCGAGCAGTGGGGCTTCCTGGGCGTCCAGGTGTTCTTCGTGGTGTCGGGGTACTGCATCGCCGCCGCCGCGATGGCGTCGCGGGGCGAGACGCCGACGCGCACGTTCCTGCGGCGGCGCCTCCACCGCGTCTTCCCCCCGTACTGGGGGATGCTCGGCGTGCTCTGCGTCCTGGGCCTCCTCGGCATCCTGCTGCGGGAGGCGGGGGTGGAGAACCCCATCTTCAACCCGTTCTTCGTCCACGACGGCCCCGCGGGCTCGCCGCCCGGCCCCCCCATCGGGGTGCACTGGATCACGAACGTCACGCTGACCGAGTCCACCTGGCTCTCGTTCGGCCGGCAGTGCAGGTACGCGAACAACGTCAGCTGGTCGTTGTGCTACGAGCTCCAGTTCTACGCGCTCGCGGCGCTGCTGCTGGTGGCGCGCACCCCGCGTCGGATCGCCCTGGGCGTCGCGGCGATGTCGCTCGCCACGGTGGTGGTACGGGGCTTCCCGGTCGTCTACCCGCGGGGGTTCCTGTTCGACCGCTGGTTCGAGTTCGCCTGCGGCCTCTGGCTCTACTTCCGCCTGACCGGCCGCGGGGGACCGAAGGCCCTGCTCGTGGACGCGCTGGGGCTCGCGACCCTCGCGGTTCACTATCTAGCCCACGTGCACGGCGCGCACGGCACGGGCGTCGGCCAGGAGGCGAAGACGCCGTTCTTCTGCGCCGCGGTCGCGGCCGTCCTCTTCGCGCTCCGCAGGTCCGGCCTCGACCGCCGGCTCGAGGGGCTGGCGCCGGTGCGCGCACTCTCGTTCGTGGGCACGCGCTCGTACTCGATCTACCTCATCCACTACCCGATCGTGATGACCCTCGCGGCGTGGGCCCCGGTCCGGCGGATCGAGGGCGGCTACGGCCTCTACGGGGTGGTGCTGGCCATGGCCGTGCTGTCGCTGCTCGCGGCGGAGGCGTTCCACCGCGGCGTCGAACGACGGTTCCTCAACCCGCCGCGGCCGGTGACGGGGTAGCCGGACGGCGTCGCGGGGGCGCGGGCGGACGGCCCCGCGCCCCGAGGCGGAGGGTCAGCCCGCGTCGCGGACGGCGAGGAGGCCGTCGCGGACGAAGACCTTCACCATCTTCTTGCGCCAGGCGTTCTCGAAGTCGGTGTTGTCGAGGGGCTTGGCGGGCTTGAAGGCGAGGTCGGCCGCGGCCCGCACGACGTCGTCGGTCAGGCGCTTGCCGACGAGGAAGGCCTCGGCGGCGCTCGCGCGCAGCGGACGCGACTCGACGGCCCCGAGCACGAGCCGCGCGTCCCGGACGACGTCGCCGTCGAAGGCCACGGCGGTCGCCACGCCGAGCACGGGGAAGTCGAAGGAGCCGCGACGCCGGAGCTTGCCGTAGTGCGAGCGCACGTCTCCGGGCGGGGGCACCAGGAGGTCGGTGAGGATCTCGTCGGGCGCCTTCGCGAGGTACTGGATGCCGTCGTGGCCGTACAGGGCCTCGAGCGGGACCTCCCGCCCCCCCCGCGGGCTCGCGAGCCGGGCGCGGGCGCCGAGCGCGATGAGCACCGGCGCGCCGTCGCTCGACTGGACGGCCCAGCAGCGGTCGCTGCCCGGGGCCACCCAGCAGGTCTCGCCCTCGCACTTCATGCAAAAGTCGATCGCGCGCCGCCACTCGTGGCTCTGGTCGTAGTAGTTGCAGCGGGTGTCCAGGAGGACGTTGCCGCCGATGGTGCCCATGTTGCGCAGCAGCGGCGTCGAGATGGAGCGGATCGCGGTCGCGAGCGCCGGGTAGGTCGCGGCGAGGCGGCCGTCGCGCTCGAGGGAGGCGAGGGTGGCCGCGGGCCCGAGCCGCATCCCCCCGTCCGGCGTCCCGGAGGCGCCGCGCAGCTCCGCGACGCGCCGGAGCGCCACCAGCGTCTTCGGCGTCTGGTGACGGCGCTTCATGTTCGGGTAGAGGTCGGTCCCGCCGGCGACCACGGAGGCCCCCGGGCCCTCGCTCGAGAGCATGAGGGTCGCCTCGGCCACGGAGGTCGGCGCGAGATAACGGAACGCCGGGAGGCGCATCATGACCGGACTCCTCCCGCGGCGGTCTCGTGCTCGGTCGCGCGCCCGGTGCCGCCCTCGAAGGGCGTCGGCACGCGGGTCACCTCCGGCATGGGGATCGTCGGGAACGACGTGGGGCCGTACCGCTTGTCCTTCGCCGCAAGGGCGCGCAGGACCTTCTCCGGGGTCACGGGGATCTCGTCCACGCGGACGCCGAGGGCGTCGTACACCGCGTTCGCCACCGCGGGCATCATCGGCAGGAGCGGGCCCTGGCCCGCCTCCTTCGCGCCGAACGGGCCGTTGGGGTCGGGATCCTCGACGAGGTAGGTCTCGATCTCGGGCATCTCCATCGTCGTCAGGCTCTTGTACTCGAGCATGGACGGGAACTTGTGGACCCCGAACCGGTTGCCCCGGTACGTCATCTCCTCCATGAGCGCCTCGCCGAGGCCCATGTACACGCCGCCCTCGACCTGCCCGATCGCCATGGCCTTGTGGATGGCCTGGCCCACGTCGTGGGCGACCCAGACCTTCTTGACGGCCACGATCCCGGTGTCCTCGCTCGCCTCCACCTCCACCACCGCGGCGGTGTAGGAGTAGGCGGGCGACGGGCCGACGCCCGCGCCGCGGAACCGGCCCGACGAGGGAGGCGGGGTGTAGGAGCCGACCGTGCCCAGCGTCCCCCACCGCGCCTCGCCGAGGACCGCGGCCTCGCCGAAGGTCATGCTGGTCTTCGGGTTCGTCGGGTCGGAGACGTCGAAGACGCGGTTCGCCGCGAACTCGAGCCGCTCGACGGGGACGCCCACCTTGTCCGAGACCGCCTTCGCGATCAGGTCGCGGGCGCGCGTGGCCGCCTGGATCGCGGCGTTGCCCATCATCAGGGTCACGCGGCTGCTGTACGAGCCGAGGTCCACCGGGGTCAGGTCCGTGTCCGCCACGCAGACGCGGATGTCGAGCAGCTCGATGCCGAGCACCTCGGCCACGCAGGAGGCGAGCACGGTGTCGGACCCCTGGCCGATCTCGGTGGCCCCGCAGAACACCGCGACGCCGCCGCCCCGGTCGATCTTGAGCTGGACGCCGGAGTGCGGGAGCGCGTTCCAGTAGATGGGCAGGCCCGCGCCCGAGATGTAGGACGAGCAGGCGAGGCCCACGCCCCGTCCCCGGGGCAGCCTGCCGTGCTTCTGGCGCCAGCCGGAGCCGTCCACCACCTTGCGGATGCACTCCCCGAGGCCCATCGAGCCCACCTTGAGGAAGTTGGCCGTGAGCGTGCCCGCCGGATGGAGCATGGACAGGCGCAGGTCCGCCGGGTCGATGCCGAGCTTCGTCGCGATCTTGTCGAGCTGGACCTCCTGCCCGAAGCGGGGCTGGGGGGTCCCGTGGCCGCGCTTCGGCCCGCAGGGCGGCTTGTTCGTGAAGCAGCGCGTGCCCTCGAAGCGGTAGGTGGGCACCTTGTACGTCACGGTCTGGAGCGCGCCCGTGTAGTACGTCGAGGCCACGCCGTAGGAGCCGTACGCGCCGCCGTCGAGGAGCGTCCTGCAGTGCAGGGCGGTGATCGACCCGTCCCGCTTGACGCCCGTCTTGAAGTGCATGAGCGTCGGGTGGCGGCCGCGGTGGGTGTAGAAGACCTCCTCCCGCGTGAGGCTGACCTTCACCGGCCGGTTCGTGAGCATCGCGAGCTTCGCCACGACGATCTCGTGGTTGAAGGGGTCGCTCTTGCCGCCGAAGCCGCCGCCGTTCGGGCACGCGACGATGCGGATCCGCGACGGCGGGAGCCCCAGGACCTTCGAGGACGCACGATGGAGGTAGTGCGGGGTCTGCGTGCTCGACCAGATCGTCACCTTGCCGTCGGGGTCCATCCACGCGAGGGTGGCGTGCTGCTCCATGGGCAGGTGCGTGTTGCCCTCGAAGAAGAACGTGTCCTCGAACACGTGGTCGGCCGCGGCGAACCCCTTCTCGAGGTCGCCGAACTCCATCGCCACCTTCTTGTGGACGTTGCCCTCGTCGCCGTACGCGTGGATGCGCGGCTCCGGGTGGGCGAGGGCCTCCTCCGGCGAGAAGATGGGCTTGAGGGGCTCGTAGGTGACCTTCACGAGGAGGGCCGCCTCGGCGGCCGCCTCCTCCGACGTCGCGGCCACCGCGGCGACGGGGTCGCCCACGAACCGCACGCGGTCGATGCAGAGCGCGTGCTCGTCCTGGCTCACGGGCAGGATGCCGAACGGGATCGGCATGGACGCGCCCGTCAGCACGGCGACGACGCCGGGCACCCGCTCGGCCTCGCGGGTGTCCACGGAGAGGATGCGGGCGTGCGCGACGTGGCTGCGGTGGAGCTTGCAGAACAGCATCCGAGGCATGGAGAGGTCGTCGGCGAACCGGGTCGCGCCGGTCACCTTGGCCATGCCGTCCACCTTGCGCGGCGAGCGGCCGATCTGACGGTAGGGCTTCCTAGCGGCCATGGCCGGCCTCCTTGGTGCCAGGGAGGGGCGCGACGGGGACGGGCACCTCGGGAGGCGCCGACTCGGGCTCGTTGCCCGGCACCGGCGGCACGGGCTCGCCGCGCAGCCGGCAGGCGGCGCGCTCGACGGCCTCGAAGATCTTGAGGTACCCCGTGCACCGGCAGAGGTTGCCCGCGAGCGCCTCCCGGATCCGCTCCCGCGACGGGCTCGGCTCGGCGTCGAGCAAGGCCTTCCCCGTGCAGAGGAACCCCGGCGTGCAGTAGCCGCACTGGGCGGCGTTGAGGTCGGCGAACTCGGTCTGGAGCGGGTGAGGGCCCGCCGCGGTCGCGAGCCCCTCGACGGTGACGATCTCGCGGCCCTCGCTCTCGAGGCCGAGCATCAGGCAGGAAAGGACGGGCTCGCCGTCCACGATCACGGTGCAGGCGCCGCACTCGCCGAGCTCGCAGCCGTGTTTGGTGCCCGTGAGGCCGAGGTCCTCGCGGAGCACCTCCAACAGGGTCTTGTGCGGCGCGAACGCCACCTCGTGCTCCTCGCCGTTCACGTGGAGCGGGAGGGTCACCTTCCTCGGACGCCTCGCGCCCTTGCCGTGCGGGCCCCCCGCCGCGTGTCCGCCGTCGCCGCTGCCGCTCATGTCTCGAGCCCTCCCACGAGGATGTCCGCGTACGTCTCCGCGATCTCGCGCGGTCCGCGGGGCCCCTCGGGCCGCCACCAGACCACGGTGCCGTTGGCCGCCCCGAGCAGGGCGAGCACGGCCAGCTTCGAATCCACCGCCCGCAGCGTGCCGTCCGCCACGCCCGCCGCGACCACCCCGCGCCAGAGCCGCTCGTAGGCGTCGCGTCGCGCCGCGATGGACGCGCGCCGCGGCCCCGGGAGCGCCCGGAACTCGAGGTGCGCCGCGCTGCCGCCGGTCTCCTCGAGCAGGCAGAGGACGTGCGCGCGCGCGGCGGCGCGCAGC
>CAZJJQ010000174.1:0-7612 GCA_964546345.1 uncultured Planctomycetales bacterium | reverse complement strand
ACCGAGGCGCCGTGCGTCGGTCTCGAGCGCGAGGGCGGGGGCTTCCGCGTGCGGACCCCGCGGGGCGACGTGCTCGCGCCGCGCGTGCTGGTGACGGTGGGGGGGCGGTCGTACCCCAAGACGGGCACCACGGGCGACGGCTACCCGTGGCTCGCCGCGTTCGGGCACACGATCACGCGGTGCGTCCCCGCGCTCGCGCCGCTCGTGATCGAGGTGCCGTGGCTGCGGGCGCTCGCGGGCATCGCGGAGCAGGACGCGCGGGTGGCCGTCGTCGAGGGCGGGCGGACGATCGCCGAGCGGCGGCGTCCGCTCCTCTGCACGCACACGGGCCTGTCCGGCCCCGGGCCCATGGACGTGTCGCGGTGGTTCGAGCTTGCCGATCCCGAGCGGCGGCCCGCGCTGCGCGTGGACTGGCTGCCCGACCTGCCCGAGGACCGCCTGCGGGCGGGGCTCGACGCCGCGCTCGCCTCGCGCGGCGCGGATCGGCTCTCGCGGTGCGTGCCGGGAGGCCTGCCGGCGCGCCTGGTGGAGGCGTTGTGCACGGCGGCGGGGGTCGATCCCGCGTCCCGTGCGTCCGTGACGGGCAAGGCGGCGCGTCGCGCCGTCGTGCTCTCGCTCAAGCGGCTCGAGCTGCCCGTGGCGGGCACGCGGGGCTTCGACTTCGCGGAGGTGACGGCCGGCGGCGTCGCGCTCGCGGAGGTGGACCCGCTCACCCTGGGCTCGCGGCTCGTCCCCGGGCTGTTCGTCGCGGGCGAGCTGCTCGACGTGGACGGGCCCATCGGCGGCTTCAACTTCCAGGCCGCGTTCTCCACGGGCGAGCTCGCCGGCCGGGCGGTCTGATCCCCGCCGACTCCCGCGCGCCGGCCCGGCGCGCTCTTGCTACAACGCTGCCATGCACGGACACGGCCACGCCCCGCTGCCCCCCGAATTCCGCGACACCATCGACCTGTGGGTGTCCGACTTCCTCGATCGCCCCGCCGGCCAGGCCGTCGCGCGGCCGTTCGGCCCCGACGCGGCGTCGGTGCTCACGACGTTCCTCGAGGGCGCCTGCCACGCCGGGACCGCGCCCGCCGATCTCGAGGCGGCCGAGGTGTCCCACGCGTTCCTCGACCACTGCTCCCAGCTCGAGCTGCCTCCGCTCCGGCGCGCGGCGGTGCCCGATCTCGTCGCGGGGTTCCTGGCCGACCTCGAGGACGCGGGGCGCCTCGCCGGGGGACGCGGCATGGCCTCGCGCGTGCGCGCGGCGGCCGGCGCGTTCCTCGAGCGGGCGTCGGGCAAGGCGCCCGACCTCACGCGGAAGGCGGCGAAGATCGGGCGCAACGACCCGTGCCCCTGCGGCTCCGGGCGCAAGTACAAGCAGTGCTGCCTGGGGCGGCTGGGGTAGCGGTCGATCCGAGGAGGTGGGGGGCGCGGGGGGCGGTCAGCGGGTGGCGCGGTTGGCGAGACCGCCGTCGGGAAGCGCCGTGGCGGGCAGCGCGGTCGGCGCGGCGGCGGGAGCCGTGCCCTCGCGGATGAAGACCCAGCGGCCCGGGAGCGTCTCGGGCGTACGGATCACGCGCCGCGTCTCGGGCTTCACGAGGACCTTCTCCTCGCGCTGGCCGACGACCCGGTGCTCGAGGCGCGTGCCCACGGTGACCTTCTCGACGCGCTCGCCGACCTGGACCTGCTCGAGGCGCGTGCCGATGGATCGGACGCTCCTGCGCTCACCGACGATGGCGCGATAGATGCCGCCGGTCGTGGGGTCGAGGCGCTCCTCGTAGACGGGCTCGGAAACCTCCTCGGTGACCGGAACGTGCCGGTCCTCGTAGACGGGGACCGTGCGCTCCTCGATCACGGGGACGGTCACGTCCTCGGTGACGTCCACCGTGCGGGTCTCGTAGACCGCGGGCTCGGTCTGCGTGGACTCGGTGAAGCGGATCTCGCCTCCCAGCTGGACCCAGCGACCCGGGCCTTCGGCGTCCGCGGCGCCCTGGGGAACGGGGACCGGCGTCGGTGCCAGTGAAGGAGCCGGCGCAGGAGCCGGCGCCGGGGCGGGAGCAGGCGGCGGCAGGGTGCCCTCGGGAGCGCCGTAGCCGGGCGCGGCGTCGGAGGGCATGGCGTCCCACGGGCGATCGGCGGGCGTGCCGTTCGGCGAGCCCGAGGGGGGCGGGGTGCCCGGCGGGGCGTAGGTGGGCTGACCCTGCGGCTGCCCGTAGGCCGGCTGACCCTGCGGCTGGCCATACATCGGCTGGCCCTGCGGCTGCGCGTACGTGGGCTGCGCGTAGGACGGCGGGCCGTACCCAGGCTGCCCGCTCGGCTGGGCGTAGTAGACGGGCTGGGGCGGCGGGGGGGGCAGGTAGACGACCCGCGGCGGCGGGGGCGGCGGGGGAGCGTAGTAGACGGGCTCGGGGTAGCGCGTGGACTCCGCCACCGCTGCCGCGAAGAGGCCTACGCCGAGGATGCCGAGCGCCACGCCCCACCCGTCGTTGCCATGGTGGTGGTGCGACTCGCGGGGGTAGGGCGCGGGCCTCGGCCCGTACACGCGCGAGCGCCCGCCCGCGGAGGCTTCGGGGGCGAAGGGGACGAGCATCGAGGCGGCGACCAGCAGGGCAGGCCAACGCTTCATGGGAACCTCCGGGCGTCTCGGCGAGGCTGGGGACGACCCCGCGCCCGCGATCCAGTATGTCGTCAGTTGCGGGGAACGGGGACGGAAACGGGGCACGGCCGCCCGGGGGGGCGGCCGCAGGGGGGCGAGGCGCCCCGGGAGGGTGCGCGCTAGCGCCGGTCGCCGGTGTACCAGCCGTCATCGCGGCGGCCTTCGCCGCGGCCCGGCCCGCGCCGATCCCGGGCCGGCCCGGCGCCCGCCTCGAAGCCGTCGAAGGCGGTCTCGAAGCCGTCCGCGCGCGGACTCCGCTCGATCGCGGCCATCTCACGCCCGTAGGCCTCGGAGGTGAGGACCTCGCCCTCGTGCCGGTGGTGGCGGTCGTCGCACAGCGTGACGGTGCGGCCGGGCCCGAGCTCGTGCCGGGTGACGATCCGGGTCGTCTCGGCCCGCACGAGCACGCGCTCGTGACGCTCGCCGACCTGGACGCGCTCCTTGCGCTCGCCGACCTGGACCTGCTCCTTGCGTTCGCCGACGACCACCTCGTGGCGGCGGCCGGTGCGCGGGTCCGTCACCCACGCGGTGACCGGGACGCAGACCGTCTCGAAGATCGGGACGCACCTCACGTCGTACACGGGGACGCAGCGGTCCTCGTAGACGGCGGGGACGCAGACGGTCTCCTGACGGCAGACGGTGTGGGCCGGGATGTGCACGCGTGCGCAGTCGCAGTCGCAGTCGCCTTCGTCGCCGTGCCCGTGCCGGCCGTCGTGCCCGCCGACGGGGCCGGGGTAGCGGGGGAGCATGGGGTAGGTGGGAAAGGTGGGAAAGGTGGGAAACGCCGGGGCGGGGACGACGCTCGGCCCGACGGGCCGGAACGGCGCCGGGATCCGCGGCGCGCGCGTCCTCACCGGCTCGATCACCACCGAGCCGCGAGACGGCGCGAACGGACGGGCGCCGGGTTCCACGGCGAAGGAGCCGCGGCGGAGCCGTGCGTCGAAGCGTGCGTCGCGGACGCCCGCGGGGTCTCCGAACGGGAGGTCGTCCGCGTGGGCGGGCGCCGAGAACCCGAAGCAGCCGCAGAGGCCGACGAGCGCGAGCGAGAAGAGCTTCATGGGGACCTCCATCCGGCGCGTGCCGGGAACGGAGAGGCCTTCGCAGGAACCGTGCCACGGGGCGCGGGAGGCGGAGAGGCCTCCGGGCGTCCTCGGTGGAGGACCGTCCGTCCTCCGGGGAGGGCCGGCGCGCGCTCCGAGAGGGGGGCGGGCTCCTCGGGGTCGCGCACGGAGTGTCCTCCGGTGTCCTTGCGGGGATGCGATCGCGCGCACGCGGCCCGACTCGAACGGACCGAGGGGCGTCGGACGGAGCCGGGCGTTGCTCCCGCCCCGGAGTTCGTGCGACCGTAGTCCCGTCCATGGCCGAGGCCCTCCCCGACCCGTTGCGCCAGCCGCCGTCCGGCGTGCCCCGATGGCTGTGGCCCCCGCCGGGCGCCGTCGTGCGCAGGGTGGTGATCCGCGAGGAGTCCACCGCGTCGGGCCCGCGCTTCCACGTCGTCGCGGGGGAGCCGGCGGAGGCGCAGCACCTGCGCGCGCTGCAGTGGCTCGTCGGCGACTTCCCGCGCGACGAGGCGCCCCCCGCGCCGCCCGCCGTGTCGGACGTGCTGCTCGAGATCGCGCGTACGGAGATGCGCGGGGGCCGGGTGGGCCACGCCTTCGCGCTCAACGGTCACGCGCTGGGGGCGCCGGGCAACCAGGCGGCGCGCGGCGTCCTGTGGCGTTATGCCGCCGCCGTGCTCGGCCGCGCGCCCGAACCGCCGGCGCCGTGGCGCGTGGACGACTTCTGACGCAGGGGACGGCGCGGGGGGAGGGGGCGCTCCCTCTTCCCCCCGCAGCCGGGCGCGCGGGCTACTTGTCCTTGGGGGCCTCGACGCCGGGCTTCTCGGCCCCGCCCTTGCGGTGCGGCGCGTGGGGGTGGAAGCCCATCACCGCCAGGAACGCGAAGAAGGCGAGGACGTAGGCGAGGGCGACGTGCCAGCCCTCCTTCACGTACCGCCCGGTGTTGCGGGCCTCGGGGAAGTCCTTCGAGATCGCGACGCCGGCCGAGGAGCCGAACCAGATCATCGAGCCGCCGAAGCCGACGGTGAACGCCAGGGCGCCCCAGTCGTAGCCGCCCTGCTCGAGGGCGAGCTTGGTGAGCGGGATGTTGTCGAAGACGGCCGAGACGAAGCCCAGGCCGAACGCGGTCTGCCACGAGGCCGTCGGCAGCGCCTTGACGGGCATGAGGGACGCGCACCAGACGAGGGACAGCAGGAAGATCGCGCCCTTGGCGGCGCCGGGCAGCTCGCCCCAGGCGGGCTTGCGGAGGAGCGCGCCCAGGAGGATCGCCGCCCACACGCCCACGAACGGCTTGTCGAGGAGGAAGTTCGTCGCGATCGCGCCGGCGAGGATGAGCAGGACGATGAGCAGCTGGGCCCAGTCCACCGGCTTCTTCTCGGCCAGGGCGTCGATCTCCATCGGCTGGATCTTGTTCTGGTACCAGGTCGCGATCAGCCCCGAGACGAGCAGTCCCACCACGCTCGCGACCGCGCAGTGCGCCACGTCGAAGGGGCTCACGCCGTCGATCCACATCATGGTGGTGGTGGTGTCGCCCAGCACGCTCCAGGCGCCGCCGGCGTTGCTGGCCGCGACGATGGCCGCGACGTAGCCGACGCTCACCTTGCCCTTGAAGGCCGTGCGGGCGATGACGCCGCCGATCATGGCGGCGGCGATGTTGTCGAGGAAGGAGGAGATGAACCAGACGATGGCGAGCAGCGCGAAACCGCCGCCCAGCTTGCTCTTGGGCAGCAGGCGCGGGAGGTTGTCGGGGACGCCCGAGTGCTCGAAGAACTTGGCGAGCAGGGAGAAGCCCAGGAGGAGGCCGCCGAGGTTGAGGAGGGTGTGCTCGCCCTCGTGGACGAAGTGGTGCCAGAGGCCGGGCCCGGCCTGCTCCACCTGTTCGCGGGACCACGCGAAGCCCGGGCACGCGATCGCGGTGTAGAGGGTCACGGCGACCACGCCGCCGAGCGCGACGTAGAGGGTGTAGTGGTGGAAGAACGCGACGCCCATGAGGATGAGGACGAAGATCACGAAGGCGAAGGGGACGCTCCCGAAGAGCGTGATGCCCTCGTCGGTCTTGACGCCCGTGAAGGCGAGGACGATCGCCGCGGCGATCGCGACGAGGTAGATGATCCCCGTCTTCGTGAACCTGAAGCCGGCGGCTGCGTCGCTCATGGGGGCCCTCCGAACGGGACGTGCGGGCGGGGATTCTGCCCGATCACACCCGACGGCCCCCCTTTCGCGGAGGGTGGACCCGTCCCGACCGCCCCCTTGACAGCGGGGACTCCTCCTGATCCCCGGGCGCGCGTCCCTCCGAGGCCGGGGCTACCTGCGCTCTCCCGCCGGGACCGCCGTCCCGGGCTTCCCGGCGGCGCCCTTGCGGTGGGGGGCGTGGGGGTGGAAGCCCATCACCGCCATGAAGACGAAGAAGGCGAGGACGTACGCGAGGGCGACGTGCCACCCTTCCTTGACGTACCGTCCGGTGTTGCGCGCCTCGGGGAAGTCCTTCGAGATCGCGACGCCGGCCGAGGAGCCGAACCAGATCATCGAGCCGCCGAAGCCGACGGTGAACGCCAGGGCGCCCCAGTCGTAGCCGCCCTGCTCGAGGGCGAGCTTGGTGAGCGGGATGTTGTCGAAGACGGCCGAGACGAAGCCCAGGCCGAACGCGGTCTGCCACGAGGCCGTCGGCAGCGCCTTGACGGGCATGAGGGACGCGCACCAGACGAGGGACAGCAGGAAGATCGCGCCCTTGGCGGCGCCGGGCAGCTCGCCCCAGGCGGGCTTGCGGAGGAGCGCGCCCAGGAGGATCGCCGCCCACACGCCCACGAACGGCTTGTCGAGGAGGAAGTTCGTCGCGATCGCGCCGGCGAGGATGAGCAGGACGATGAGCAGCTGGGCCCAGTCCACCGGCTTCTTCTCGGCCAGGGCGTCGATCTCCATCGGCTGGATCTTGTTCTGGTACCAGGTCGCGATCAGCCCCGAGACGAGCAGTCCCACCACGCTCGCGACCGCGCAGTGCGCCACGTCGAAGGGGCTCACGCCGTCGATCCACATCATGGTGGTGGTGGTGTCGCCCAGCACGCTCCAGGCGCCGCCGGCGTTGCTGGCCGCGACGATGGCCGCGACGTAGCCGACGCTCACCTTGCCCTTGAAGGCCGTGCGGGCGATGACGCCGCCGATCATGGCGGCGGCGATGTTGTCGAGGAAGGAGGAGATGAACCAGACGATGGCGAGCAGCGCGAAACCGCCGCCCAGCTTGCTCTTGGGCAGCAGGCGCGGGAGGTTGTCGGGGACGCCCGAGTGCTCGAAGAACTTGGCGAGCAGGGAGAAGCCCAGGAGGAGGCCGCCGAGGTTGAGGAGGGTGTGCTCGCCCTCGTGGACGAAGTGGTGCCAGAGGCCGGGCCCGGCCTGCTCCACCTGTTCGCGGGACCACGCGAAGCCCGGGCACGCGATCGCGGTGTAGAGGGTCACGGCGACCACGCCGCCGAGCGCGACGTAGAGGGTGTAGTGGTGGAAGAACGCGACGCCCATGAGGATGAGGACGAAGATCACGAAGGCGAAGGGGACGCTCCCGAAGAGCGTGATGCCCTCGTCGGTCTTGACGCCCGTGAAGGCGAGGACGATCGCCGCGGCGATCGCGACGAGGTAGAGGATCCCCGTCTTCGTGAACTTGAAGCCGGCGGCTGCGTCGCTCATGGGAGCCCTCCGAACGGGACGCGAGAGGGCCGGGGCCGTCCCGCGCGGCGACGCTCTTACCATGGCGGCCGACGTGCCCCGGGCGCCCCCGATCCGGGCAGGGGCGCCTCCGCGCGCCCGACCGACGTACGTCCCGACGCGTCGTCCGCGCCACCGACGCCCGCTCCGGCGACGTCGCAAGGGCCCCGCGTGGAGGGGCGGCCCCGTGCGTCCACGGGCGGCCGCGGGCGCGGTCGCGCACGGG
>CAZJJQ010000173.1:0-7656 GCA_964546345.1 uncultured Planctomycetales bacterium | reverse complement strand
AGCGCGCGGGCGTCCGGCCCCGAGACGCCCGCGACCTCGCCCGCGCGCGTCAAGACCACGACCTCGGCGTCCGCGTCGGGGATGGCGGTGGCGAGCCGTCCCTGCACGAAGTCGTCGTCCACGCGCAGCCCGAGCACCACCTTGCGCCAGTCGAGGAGGCTCACGCTGCGGGCGGTGGCGACGAGCAGGAGGCCGTCCCAGGGCGACGCGTACAGCCCCGCGGCGTCGGCGCGGTCGGCGAGGAACGCGGGGCCGTCCACCCGCGCGCCCCGCGCGTCCGGCTCGATGGTGAGGGTGCCGAGGTCGCGTCCCTTCACCAGCACGACCGACGCGGGGCCGCCGACCAGGCCCTGGCGGCGGTAGACCGCCACGCGGTCGCGCAGGCGCGTGGGGTCGCTGCGGTCGGGCAGGGTGGAGACCAGCTGGAGGAGCCCCGCCGCGCCGCTCGAGCCCTGCCCCTGGGCGTTGGCGAGCGCGCCCCGCGCGGCCGACAACCAGCCGCGCACCCGGCCCTCGCGCTCCTGCTCGAGGCGGGAGGCGTTGCGCCGGTCGGCCAGGGCGATGGTCACGGCCAGGGGCAGGAGGGCCGCGGCGAGCACGCCCACGACCAGCCGCGGCGAGAGACGTCGGAACCCCTCCACCGCATCCACCACGAGCAGCACCAGCAGGAAGGCGGCGATCACGAGGCAGGTGAGCAGCGCCGTGGTCGTCGAGGCGGCGCGTCGTCCGACCTCCGCCGGCAGCGGCGCCGTGAGCGGCAGGCTCACGTGCCGGTCGGGCGCGCCCACGGTCAAGGTGCGCCGTACCGCCTCCCCTCGGGTCTCGGCGAGGGCCGGGGCGATGCGGGCGACCACCTCGGGGGCGAGGGAGACCCGGTCGCGCCCCGCGTCGGGATCCGGGCGCACCCGCAGCAGGCCGCCCGCCGTCTCCCCGAGGTGCTTGGTGACGGTGGCGGAGGCGATCGACAGGACGCCCGTCCCACCCTCGGTGCCGGCCCCGGCGAGGTTCTTGATGCGCAGCGACGTCGGGCGCCGCGACCAGTCGAGCGGCACGGCGAGCAGGTCGTGGTGCCGCGGGACGCCGCCGGCGTCGGTCCATCGGTACGCGATCCGGCTGCGCATGTCCGCGGGGTGACGGATGGGCTGGTTGAGGCGCTCCTCGTCCACGTCGTCGCCGTTGAGGACGCGGTGCACCGTCGGCTCCCCGGCCGCGTACGACACGCGGAGCTCGGCGACGGGCAGGCCGTGGCGGGTGAGCGGGAACGCCCGCTCCGCGGTGAGCGCGAGCCACAGGCGATCGGCGCCGGCGAGCGCGGGGAGCGCCACCTCGTGCTCGCCTCCCGGCGGGAGGGAGAGGCCGAGGTAGGGCCCGGAGCCGCCCGCCCGCGCCCCCGGCCGGGAGAGCACCGGGATGTGGTCCTCCGTGAACGCGGGGAGCACCAGCGGCGTCTCGACGTCCTTCGCATCGACGGCGGAGATGCCCGCCAGCAGCGTGGGGGGCGCCGACGTCGCGTGCTCGTAGCGCAGGGCCGCGAGGCGGCGCTCCGGGCCCAGCTCGACCCGGACCCACCGCTCCCCGAGGGCGGGGGCGGTGCTGGTCGTGACCGGGAAGGCCTCCTCCTTCCCATCCACGCCGATCGCCCGCAGGGTCCCGAGCGTGACCACCGCCCCCGGCAGGGGTCGGCCCGAGCTCGTCTCGCGCGTGGGCGCGAGCCGGAGCTTGAGCGCGCGGGCGGGCACCGCCGCGGGGAGCGGCCACTCCTCGACGACCCCGCTCGAGAGGCCGATCCGGTACTCGGGGGCGGGGCCCCCTTCCGCGGGCAAGGGGGCGAGGGGCACGAACGCGTGCCGCTCCACCGGCGCGACGCAGGGCACGCCCTCCCCCGACAGGAGGCGCACCAGCGTGCGGGCGCGCGCCGTCGCGTCGCGCGGATCGAGGGCCCCGAACGCCGCCGCCTGACGGGCGATCCCGTCCGCCTCCCGGAAGGCCGCGTCGAGCGTGGCCGTCGCACGGGCGCGGGCGTCCCGGTCCTCGCAGGAGGAGAGGAGCGCCAGGGATCCCGCCAGCAGCACGTCGAGGAGCAGCAGCACGGCCTTGGGCCGCGGGCCCGCACGAGCCAGACGCCGCGAGCCCGGGCCCACGAGGCCGATCACCAGCGCGATCGAGAAGAGCGCCGCGACGATCAGGGCCGCCGAGGTCCCCCCCTCGGACGGCGCGTCCGTGGGGGACGCCGGCCTGCGCGAGGGCAGCTCGAGCCGGCCGAAGTTCGCGGGCCGGTGGTAGAGCTCGAACTTCCCGTTCCACGAGAGGTAGGTGGCGGGATCGGGAATCGCGCCCGCCAGGGGGTCCGGGGAGGGGACGAACCGGTCCACGTCGTTGAGCGCCAGCGCGAAGCCCACCGCGCCCGCCCTCCCCCCCGACAGGCCCGGGAAGTTGGCGAACGGCAGGCGCGCCTCCAGGTCGTAGGAGCCGCCACCCTGACGGACGGAGGCCATCTCGACCCCGACGAGGCCTCCGTCGTCGAAGACGGCCGTCGGGCCCTTGAAGGCCACCCCCCAGCGGAGGTTCGGGTTCCCGGGCATGAGGAAGATCTGCCAGTCGTCCTCGCGATAGCCATCGGGACGCGGGGCCCCGGTGGCGTCCGGTCCGTCGTTGGTCCGATCCGTGTCCAGGAACAGCTCGAGGGAGTCGCCGACCCACCAGGGCTCCCCGGTGTGGAGGCTGATGTCGTCCGTCACCCGGGCAGCGAGGTAGAGCGCCTCCGCGTCGGCGGCCAGGGTCACCACGGCGCTCGCGTCCGCAGGCCCCTTCCATCGAGCCTTCCGGCTCGGGAGGCACTGCTCCGCCTGGTCGATCCGCAGGGTGGCGGCGGGATCGTCCGGCCACTCCCCCGGGCTCAGGACCCCGTCGATGGTGGGGCGCGTCGTCAAGGCCGCGGCCCGGACGACCGATGTCTCCGACGGAGCGCCCGCCGCATCCTCGGCACACGCTGCCCGGGTCCCGGCTCCGTTTCCGCCACCGACCGCCACGCACGCCGCCAGGGTCGCCCCCACGATCGCGGCGCGGCGCAGCCCCCGCAGCCGCCCTTCGGACCGTCCGCCCTGCCTCCGCAGGTTCGGCGGCCGATTCGACGTCGAGATGGCGGATTTCGGCGGCAGCGGGGGCCCCTGCGGTGGAACCTTCGTGGGGACAGGCACTTGCGAGCGCGCAGGAACAACGGACTCCGACCGTGGAATCCAGCGCCACTCCGCCATCCTAGGCCCTTTGTCCGCCTTCCGCCAGCCGTGGCGCCTATCGGCGGAACACCGCCAGGGCCTCGACGTGGGGCGTCTGCGGCATCATCTCGAACGGGGTGACCGACTCGAGCCGGTACCCCCGGGCCGTCCACGCGACCGCATCCTTAGCAAGGGGGCCCGGATCGCACGCGACCGACACGATCACGGCGGGCCCCAGGGCGGCGATCCCTTCGCGGACGGCGGGCGACAGCCCCGACCGGGGGGGATTCGAAACCACCACCGACGGCCGCGTCCCCGCGATCCGCGGCCACGACTCCTCCACCCGGCCCGCGACCACCTCCACCCGGCCGGGCGCGTGACGGGCCACGTTCGCCGCCGCGTCCTCCGCCGCGCTCCCGGGGGCTTCGACCAGCGTCACCTGGCGGCCGTCGGCCGCCAGCCGGACGGAGGTCGCCCCGACCCCCCCATAGAGATCGAGGGCCGGTCCGTGCGGCGCGGTCGCCGCCGCGGCCCGCACCGCGTCGTGGAGGGTGGCAGCCACCGCCGGGTTCACCTGGAAGAAGGATCCCGCCGAGACCTTCAGCGGCCAGGCTCCCGACGCCTCGTCCAGCGCCGTCACGCCGCCCAGGGGCACGAAGCGCGCGCCGAAGGGGGCGTTCCCCCGGTCCGGGTGCACGTTGAGCACCACCCCCGCCACGCGATTCGACCTCGCCCGGATCTCCTCGCCGAGCGCGCGCTCCTCGTCGCTCGATCGCGCGGTCGCCACCAGGGTCACGAGGGTCTCCCCCGACAGCGAGCTCGCCCGCACGGCGACCGTCCGCAGCCAGCCCTCCCCGGCGCGCTCGTCGTAGATCGAGGGGTTCGCGCGCTGCAGCGCGACCCGGATCCCCTTCAGCGTGGACTCCACCGCCGGCGCGTGGGCCAGGCATCCCTCCACCGACAGCAGGTGGTGCGTCTGCTCCTCGAACAACCCGAGAAAGATGCCCCGCCGCGTGCGTCGCGCCGTCAGGAAGGCCTTGTGCCGCCAGCCGTCCGCGGCCGGCGCCGCCACCGTCTCCGCGAGGGGGGCCTCTCCGAGGCCGGCCGTCTGGAAGGCGGCTGCCACCCGGTCGCGGAGGAAGGCCCGCCGGTTCGCCGGGGACGACGTCCGCAGCCCGCACCCCGGGCACTCCCCCCCGTGCTCGCATGCGTCCTCCACGCGATCCACCGACCCCGCGACGACCGTCTCGACCCGCCCGATGGCCACGTGCCGCCCGATGTGCACGAGCCGCACGTCCAGGGTCTCGCCGGGCAGGGCGTTGCGCACGCGCAGCGCGCGACCGTGCACCTTCGCGAGGCCGCGACCGTGATCGTCGCGCTCGGCGACCTTGATGCGGTGGAGCGAGCCCGGGACCAACGGGGCCGACGGGGGGGGCTCGTCGGCGGGGTCGGTGCGGCGGGGAGGCATCGGGACCTTTCGGCGGGATCGCAAGCGGGGGGGAGTTCGGGGGCGGCGGGGGCCGGGGGGGGCGTCCGGCGCAGTCTACGGGCGGCGGGAGCGGCTCCCGATCTTCGCCGGCCCGCGGCACCACCCGCGGCGGGCGACCGCGCCACGTTCGTCGATTCACAGTGTGGAACGGCCGGGATGCGTCCGATCCCCTACGACGTGCGAGGCCGCCGAGGCGGCGGCCCCGCAGCGACGGCGGCGTCCGCGGATCCTCGCGATCCGGCGGGCGTGGGAGCGCACGACACATGCGGACAACGGTCGCGGCGATGGCGGTTCTCTCGGCGTGCGCCCTCTCGGCCTGCACGACGGCGCGCGGGACGACGACGGGGGGCGGCGGCTCCATGGCCGGAACCGGCCCCTCCGTCGCCGCCGCGCCGGCGCCCGCCCCCGCCGCCCCCTTCGTTCCCAGCACCCCGATCGCCACCACCATGGAGGCCGGCGCCCTCGCCCGTTCGCTCGGGCTCGGCGTTCAGGACGTCGGCAACA
Source organism: uncultured Planctomycetales bacterium (assembly GCA_964546345.1). Lineage (GTDB taxonomy): Bacteria > Planctomycetota > PLA2 > PLA2 > JAEUHO01 > JAYTCP01. Next base: position 2,448 of record CAZJJQ010000173.1, on the reverse strand, counting down.
GCGTCCTGCTCTCGGCCCCCGAGATGCGGGCCCGGTTCTTCCCCGGCAGCGACCGGGTCCTCGTGGACGGGCGCATGCTGCCCATGGGCGAGCCCGCCCGGCGCGAAGGCTCCGCCTTCCTGATCCCCGCCCGCGGGGGGGAGCTCGTCCGGACCTCCCTCGCCGAGGCGCGGGCGCAGAAGGCGGCGATGGCCCGCCTCGTGATGCCGCCCCCGCCGCCGATCGTGCCGCTCAAGCCCGTGGTGGCGATGGCCCCGCGCCCGCCCCTGCCGACGCCCGTCTCCGCCCCGGTCGCCCGGCCGAAGACCGCCGGCGGCGACCCGGCCTGGACCCCCTCGGTGACGGAGCGCCGCTGGAAGTACATCGTCATCCACCACAGCGACGACCACGAGGGCAGCTGCGAGAAGTACGACCGGGTCCACCGGGACAAGGGCTGGGAGAACGGCTGCGGCTACCACTTCGTGATCGGCAACGGCACCCAGACCCGCGACGGCCAGGTCGAGACCGGGCCCCGTTGGGAGCGGCAGATCCAGGGGGCGCACGCGAAGACCCCGGACAACCGCTACAACGAGGAGGGGGTGGGCATCGTCCTCGTGGGCGACTTCGAGAAGGGGGGGCGTCCCTCGGCCCGCCAGTACGACTCGCTCGTCCAGCTGACCCGCTGGCTCATGGCCCGCTACGGCATCCCGGCCGACCGGGTCCTGCGCCACTCGGACTGCAAGTCCACCGCCTGCCCCGGCAAGAACTTCCCCTGGGGCCGCTACCTGAGCGACGTGGGCGACGCCTCCTCGCTGACCACGCCCCCCTAGCCCCGCGCCGCCCTCCGCCCCTCCCTGCCCTTCGAGGCGGGGGATGCCGCACGCCGGGGTACCCTGCTCGCGTGCCCCTCGAAATCGCCCCCCCCGACCCGGACCCGGCGCTCGAGGCCGCGCTCGCGCAGGACGACCCGTCCGTCCTCGTGGCCGCGGTGGACGCGCTCCTCGGGCGGGGCACCCTCGCCGCGGCCGACCACTACCTGGAGAAGGCGGGACGAAAGTACCCCGGGGAGGTCCGGATCGCGCTGCGCCGGCTCGAGGTGCAGTTCCGTTGGAAGGACTGGGAGCGGTTCGAGGAGATCGCGGCGGAGATCCTGGGACGGTTTCCGCAGCGGGCGGACCTTCACCTGATCGTCGGGCAGGCGCTCGAGGAGCAGGAGCGGGTCTGCGAGGCGATCCGGGCGTACGGGCGCGCCGCGCGCCGCGATCCCACCGACCTCGAGCCGGCGCAGCGCATCGCACGGCTGTTCCGTACGCAGGGGCGGCCGTTCCTGGCACGGCGCAACCTGCGGCGGGCGCTGCTCCACCACCCGGACGCGGCCGTGCTCCACGGCACCCTCGGCTACGCCTACATCGACGACGGCCAGTACCCGAAGGCGGTCGCGGCCTTCCGGCGCGCGGCGGAGCTCGAGCCCGAGGAGTCGCCGTGGCTCGACGACCTCGGCGGCGCCCTGTTGCTCGCCGAGCGGTGGAAGGACGCCGCCGCGGCGGCGGTGAAGTCGCTGAAGGGCCGGCCGAACAACGAGCGCGCGTGGACCGTCTACGCGGTGGCCCACCGTCACCTCGGCAACCTCCCGGCGGCCGAGAAGGGGTACCGCAACGCCGTGAAGGCCGCGAAGCAGCCGACGCGGGCGCGCGGGAACCTCGGGCTGTTCCTCGCCTCGCGTCGGAAGGACGAGCCCGCGGCCCTGTCGGAGGCGAAGACCCACCTGCACGCCGCGTTGCTCGCGCATCCGGAGTGGCGGGAGGTCGAGGCGGCCTACGAGGGCCTGCGCGGCCTCTCGGCGTAGGCCCGCCTCACGCTGCGGATGCGCATCGGGCTCGACTGGCGACCGACGTACGGAGGGCGGGGCGGGATCCCCGTCTACGTGCGCGAGCTCGTGGCCGCGTTCGCGCGCCGGTTCCCCGAGGACCGGCTCCACCTCTACGGCCACCAGCTGCGGGATCGCGCGGACGTCCGCGCCGCGCGGAGGCGCGTGCGCCCCCTCGGCGCGCGCCTCGCCGACGGGCCGCTCCCGTCGCGGGTCGCCGAGATGCTCTCCCGTCTCGGCTTCGGCGCCGACCGGCTCGTCGGCGGCTGCGACGTCTTCCACCTGACCGACTACGCGTGGCTGCGCCCGACGCGGGCGCCGCTCACGGCGATGGTCCACGACGTGCTCTTCGAGGAGCTCCCGGGCTGCTTCCGCCCCGAGATGCGCCGGGGGCTGCGGACCGTGACGCGGTCGATCGTCCGCCACGCGGCGCGCATCGTGGTGCCCAGCGTGCGGACGAAGCTCGGGCTCGTCGAGCGGTTCCGCGCGGCGCCGGAGCGCGTGGACGTGGTCCCCCTCGCGGCGCGGGCCCTCGGGCCGCAAGGGGCCGGGGAGGTGGGGGGCGCGGGGGGCGGCGCGCCCTACCTCCTCGCGATCGGCAC
>CAZJJQ010000172.1:0-7693 GCA_964546345.1 uncultured Planctomycetales bacterium | reverse complement strand
CGGCGCCTCGGTCGCCGTCCGCGCGCCGGCCCGCGCCGCCCGCCGCACGAGCGCGTCCACGACGTCGCCGGCGCGGCGGCTCACCGGCCACACCTTCTCGAGCTCCGCCTCCTCCGTCGGCACACCGAGCTCCTCGAGCTCGCGGCGCAGCTCGAGCGGCGGGAGCTTCCGGAACGCGCCCGACAGGAACCGCCCGCCCTCGCGCCCGAACGCGTCGATGAGCGCGGGCACGGGCAGCGTCGTCGTCAGGTTGCAGTGCCCCCCGCCGCTCGCGAGCACCTTCACGCCGACGCGGCGGTTCTTCTCGAGCAGCAGCACGCGTCGCCCGCGGGCGGCGGCAGTGCCGGCCGCCCACAGCCCCGCGGCCCCCGCCCCCACGACGACGACGTCGAACGGGCCGGGGGGCAGGGGGGACCGCGGAGCCCGGGAGACCTCGGCCCCGGGGGGGGAGTCGGGGCCTTCGGGCCCTGACGAGGGCGCGGCCGGGGGCCCGGGGGGGAGGTCGGACCCGGGCTCGGCGAAACGGGGGGCGGGCACCCCCCGATCAAGCCACGGGGGGCGTCCGGCCGAAAGGGAATCGACGGCCCTCCGCGGACACTCCCATGGCTCGGCGCAAGAACCCCTACGGCACCTTCGTCCTGTTCCTCGCCGTCGCCGCGTTCGCGGGCGCCGCCTACAAGTTCCTCTACGTCGAGCGGATCTTCGACCACCAGACCGTCTACACGCCCCCGGTCTCCGAGATCGAGCGCCTCCAGACGGTCTGCGAGGAGGCGCTGAAGTCGGAGGGCTGCTTCCTCCAGATCACCGCCTTCAACTGGCGCGACCAGAGCAAGCGGTATCGCATCGACGTGATGATGGCCGACGGATGCGTCGTGCCCGACGCGAAGCGGATCTCGACGCGCCTGTCCGAGCTCGTGAAGCGGTCCACCGCGGGGTACGAGGCGGAGGTCAGCTGCCTCATCCTCACCCGCGAAGTTTACCACTACGTTCCGTAGGACCGCGACCGTGAGGGGCCATGCATCGCGGAGGCCGAGGGCCTCGCGGACTCGGCCCTGGGCCTCCCTCGGACTCGTCGAGGACTCCTCGTCCTCGGGTTCCTCCTCGACGTGTCCTGCGGACACGCCCTCGTCGGCCCCGCTTGCGAGGCCCCTGACGGGCGCGGTCTCGTAGAGTTGCTGCGAGCGGGGTGAGGAAGGAAGCAGAGAGCAAGCAGAGCAGAGAGAGAGAACGGGGAGCCGAGGGAGAACGGGGAACGCAGAGAGACGGAGCGAGAAGGGAACGGGGAGAACATGCAGAAGAGAAGGAGCGGAGCGAACGCGGAGCGGTCGGAAGAGGGGGCAGACGGAAGAGGGGGCAGACGGAAGAGGGAGCAGACGAAGGAGGGAGCCGACGGAAGAGGGAGCGGACGCATGGGCGGCGCTTCCGGGCCTCGTGCGGCAGACCGGGCGGCCCGCAGGCGCCTGAGCTGCCCGCAGGCCCCCGCGGACGCGCGCCTTCGCGACCGTCGGGGTCCGGCCCCACCGGGGGCCCCCCGGAACTCCGCGAGCTGCGTTCCGATGCGTCGGTTCGCCCTTCAAGACCTCCGTTCCGGTGATCGGGGCCGGTTCCCTCTACCCCCACGACCTCCTGCAGAGTCGGATGGCAGAGGCGGAGGGGAACCCGGCGCGCGGTTCGGCCGCGGGCCCCCTGGGCGCGCTACCGCACCTCGGGGATGGAGCCCGAGAGATGGGTCGCGCGGCGGGCGCCGGGCCGAGTCAGCGACTCCAGCCGGACGCCCGTGCGGGGCTCGTCGAGACGCTCGACGCCGCCGAGCGCCGCGGCGGGGACCGCGGAGCCCGGCGAAGGAAGGTTCGGGATCGGAAGCGGCCCCGAGGACGCGGAGGCGCCCGCGGAGGCCCGGGCCGACGCACGGGCCGAGGAAAGGCCCGGCGCCAGGCGACGTGCGTCCTCGAGCCGCAGCGTGCCCGACGACAGCAGCCCGAGCACGACCTCGACGTGGGCCCCCGGGCGGGAGCCGTCGAGGCTCGAGCGGCACCGCGCCTCGAGCAGGTAGCCCGCGAGGAGCCGCTCGAGGAAGCGACGTCCCGCCGGCGGCGGCAGGTCGGTGGCCTCGAGCCCCTGGAACCGGCCGCTCGGATCGGCGGCGAGGAACCCGGCGACCCGGTCGCCGAGCGCGTCGAGGAGCACCCGGGCGCGCGCGGCCACCGGGTCCTTGCCTGCGTCGTCGCGGTACAGCGCGAGCAGACTCCCGTCCGCCGGGAAGCCGGCGTCGGCGAGCTGACCGTCCACGATCGCGAGGATCGCCTCCGCGTCGGCGTCACCCCGGAGGGCGGCGCGGAGGCCCGGCCCCGCGACGGCGCCGTACGCCCGCGGGGCACCGCCCGCGGCGGCCGCCTTCCGCGAGACGGGACGACAGGGGAGCACGACCACCTGCGCGACGGCGGACGCGCGGATCCACGCCCCCGCCGACACCACCCGATCGCCCGCCCCGCCCGTCAGCAGCTCGCCGCTCGGGACGAGGATCGACGCATCCCGAGGCGCGACCTCGAGCACGGCGGAGGCCCGATCGGCGTCCACGTCGGGCCGGAACCGCACCAGCTCGCGGTCGGCGGCCGTCGCCAGGTCGAGGACGGAGAGGGCCTCCGGATCCGCGCCCCCCTCGAGGGGAGCGTCGGTGCGCCCACCCTCCAACACTCGCACGGGATCGTCGCCCAACGGCGCTCCCGGCAGCCCCCACAGCACCACGCCCCCCTCGGCCCGGGTCGCCGGCACGGCGGCTCGCTCCTGGGCGAGCACCCGTCCCATGGCACCCGCGTCGAGCCCGGGCAGGCGGTCGGAGAGCGGGGTGCCCTGCGCCGACGGATCGCGCGTGGGTGCGAACCCGACGCGCGAGGCGCGCTCGGCGTACCAGTCCCGGCGCCGGCGCGTGCGCTCGAACGCGGAGAGCGCCGAAAGCGGCACGGTGCGCTGATCGACGACGCAGACCAGCTCGCCCGCACGGTCCTGCGCCGCCAGGTGGGGCGCCCACGAGGCCAACGCCCCCAGCGCGTCCGGATCTCCGAAGACCGCGGGGAGGGGGCGCGGGCGCCGCCCCCGCGCCCCCTCCAGCAGCTCGCGTTCGAGCGCGGGCACGGTGAAGGGCGCGACCTGGGCCTCGGGCGCCGCGATCGCGGTCAGCACGGCCCACGCCCGCGCGGCGTCGGAGACCCGCGGACCGGCCGACGACGCCCCGGCCGCCGCATCCGTCCCGCGCTCGGAAGCGTGCCCGAAGGAGATCCGCCCGAGCACGAACGCGCCGGCGAGGACGCACGCGGCCGCCGCCACGGCGAGGAAGGCACGACGGGCCTCGCGCGCGGTCTCGCGGCGGAGGGCGAGCCCCTCGGGGGCGATCTCCCGCAGCACGCGCGTGGCGAGACGCGGTGGTGCGTCGAGGCGGACACGCCTCATCTCCCAGCCCTTGAGCAGGCCCGACAGCCCCTCGAGCCGTCGGTGCGCGGCGGCGCAGAGGCTGCAGCGGTCCAGGTGGGCGTCCACCTGGGCCTCGGCGGCCTCCGAGAGCTCGCCGTCGAGCCGCGCCGCGAGGGTGCGCTCGGTCGGGCAGGGCTGCTGCGGCGTGCCCCAGGTGCCGCTCTCGTACGGCGCGGGGTCCACGGTCGGGCGGCGCCTCATCGCGGCTCCCTCCCGCCGTCGAGGCCGTGCTGACGGCCGACGGGCGTGCGCGCGAGCGTGCGCGCGAGCAGCTTGCGCCCCCGATGGAGGAGGACCTTCACCTCGTTCACCGACAGGTCGAGGATCCGGGCGATCTCGCGGTAGGACAGCCCCTCGAACTCGCGGAGCTCGACGGCCTTGCGCACCTCGACGGGCAGGGCCTCGAGCGCGTCGTGCACGGCGTCGTTCGCCTCCTCGCGCACGAGGCCGGCGTCGAGGTCGATGTCGGCGGCCAGCGGCTCGAGCTCGGTACCCTCCGAGAGGACGGGGTCGAGCTGGAGCGACTCGGTGGCCTTGCGGCGCTTACGGCGCCGGAGGCTGTCGAAGCAGAGGTTGGTGAGGCAGCGGTACATGTAGGTCGAGAAGTGCCCGGCGGGCGTGTACCGCGCCGCGTTCCGGAACAGCTTGACGAACAGCTCCTGGGCGATGTCCTCCGACGTGTGGTGGTTCCGGAAGATGCGCCAGGCGTACCGGTACACCGCGCCCTCGTACCGGGAGACCAGCTCGCCGAACGCCTCCACGTCCCCCTGCCCCGCCCGGACGAGCAGGTCGTCGTCGGATCGCCGGCGGCCGGGGCGGCCGTCGAGGGGGTCGGGAGCGGGAGGGGTCATCACCCCTATGGAAACGCCGATGGACGGGGGCGGAAGAGGGGAGTTGCCCCCCGGTCTCCCCCCCCACGGCCCCGCCGCCCCCGGAATCCTCTGGATGTTTCGCCCCGAATCGACAACCATTCAGTTGTGGATTCGCTCACCGCCACCATGTCCGCCCTCGCCGACCCGACGCGCCGGTCCCTCTTGGGGCGGCTCGCGGACGGTCCGGCGACCGTCGGGGAGCTGGCGGCGCCGTTCCACATGACGCAGCAGGCGGTCTCGAAGCACCTCGCGGTCCTCGAACGGGCGGAGCTCGTCGAGAAGCGGCGCGAGGGGCGGCGGCACGTGTGCTGGCTGCGGGCGGCTCCCTTCCGGGAGGTCGCGGACTGGATGGAGCGCTACCGCCGCATGTGGGAAGCGCAGCTCGACCGACTCGACGACTACCTGCGCACGCTGCAGGAGAAGGAGCACGACCGTGACCGTACCGAGTGAGCCCGCGCCGAAGGGGGACGAGGTCGGGAGGGCGTTCGTCCTCACCCGCACCTTCGACGCTCCCCGCGCCCTGGTCTACCGCGTCTGGACCGACGCGGAGCACCTGGCCCGGTGGTTCGGCCCCAAGGGCTTCCCCGTGTTCGCCTCGAGGCTCGACCTGCGTCCCGGCGGCGTCTACCACTACGGGATGCGCGCGGGCAACGGGAACGAGATGTGGGGACGCTGGACCTTCGAGGAGGTCGTGCCGCCCGAACGCATCGTGTTCCGCAACTCGTTCTCCGACCCCCAGGGCGGCGCGACGCGCCATCCGATGGCGCCCGACTGGCCCCTCGAGATGCGCTCGACCGTCACGTTCACCGAGGCCGGGGGCCGCACCACGCTCACCCTGCGCGCCGTCGCGGTGAACGCGACGGAGTCCGAACGTCGCGCCTTCGAGGCGGGCTTCCAGGGCATGACCGCGGGCTGGGGCGGCACCCTCGACCAGCTGGCGGCGTACCTCGCGAGCCCCGCGGCGCGGTGACCCGCGGCTCGCCGGAGCCCCGCGGCATCGGCCGCGGGGCGCCCACGGTCATCCGAGCGTCACGTCCATCCGGGGCTCGGCGCCGTGATCGGACGCGAAGGGCAGGCGGACCGTGCCCGCGGCCAGCACCATCGGGCCCACGGGCACGTGCTCGAGGACGAAGCGCCCCTCGGCGTCGGAGACCGCGGAGGGGAAGGGGTAGGGACGGCGGCGAGCTTCCGCGAACGCCACGGAGACGAGCACGTCGGAGGCGGCCTCTCCATCGCGCGACCGGACCCGACCCCGGACGGTGGCGCCCGGTCCCAGCACGACGTCGAGGCGCACGGGAGCCCCCGCGCTGCCCGTGGCGGCGAGAGACTCCACGTGCAGGGCGTGGGCGGCGGAGGTGAACAGCAGTTCCGCGGAGGGGGCGAGCCCCCGCAGCTCGAACTCGCCCGCCGCGTCGGTGCGCGTCTGGTTCGGGTCCACGAACGATGCGACGTCGCACACGGAGACGCCCTCGAGAGGGCATCCCCCCCCGTCCCGCACCCGTCCCGCGACGACCGCGCCGAGTCGCACGCGGATCTCCGCGCAACCGGACTCCCCTTCGGCCCGGAGCTCGTGGAGGACGCTCGGACTGAGGTATCCCGGCACGACGGCCCGGAGCTCGTAGCGGCCCAGGGGAAGCGGATGGCCCCCGTACGCGCCGTCCGCGCGAGGGTGCAGGATGGTCGAGAGGGGGCTCGCGTGAGCACGAACGTATCCGGAGGCTCGAACGGGAAGGCCGGTCGCCGCATCGACCACGGTCACGCGCAGCTCGCACCGCGGGGGTGCCTGGAGCGTGATCGGAGGGCTGGGCAGCTCCACGGTGCGTTCGAGGCACAGGGCGCTCACCACGGTCACCGTGCCGCGTGGAGGGAAGCCGGTGAGTCGGAACCGACCCTCCGCGTCGGCGTGACCCGAACGTACGACACGCTGGCCGTTCACCTCGAGATAGGCATGGAGCGAGACGCCCGCCGCGGGCGAGCCGTCCCGATGGAGCAGGCGCCCCTCGAGGTCCGCCCCCGGCTCGAGGTGCACGTCCTCCAGTCGCACGGGACCGCATCGCACGTCCGCTCCGCCCGCCCACGGCGCATGTCCGCGGGCCTCCACCTCGAGCCGATGCGCACGGCGGGCGAGCCCCCGAAGCAGGAACCCGCCGTCCGCGCCGGTCTCCGCGTCCCGCTCCATCCGCACGCAGACCGGTTGGCCCACGATCGGCTCGGCGACGGCGTGCACCCGAGCGCCGGCCACGGGTTCGCCCCCCGCCCCGAGAACGCGTCCCGAGATCGAGACGCCACCCTCCAGACGTACCCGGACCTCGACCCGCCCGTCCGGCCCCACCGGCATCGCCTCCAGGTGATGGGCGAGACCGGGGCCGTGCGCCTCGTGGTCGGCCAGCAGCACCAGCGACCATCCATCGCTGCTCCGGATCTGCCGCCACGGGAACGGGAGCGCCAGGTACTCGAAGGAGCCCTCCGCGTCCGTGGTGACGGGCGGAGGCCAACGGAGGGTCGCCGAGAGCGCGGTGGCGCCGGGCCAGGCGCACCCGTGCGGGCTCGAGAGCACCAGCCCGATGTGTGCGCCCGCCACGGGACGATCCTCGGCGTCGGTGACGCGTCCGTACAGGGTCGCGCCGGGCTCCATCGCGACGTCGAGCTGCAGGACACCTCCGGGAGGCACGGTCGGGTTCGCGAGGAAGGCCTGCCCCTCCGAGTCGGACCGCTTGCGCCCGCCCGTGCGCCACTCGCGGTGCCCTCGGGCCCGCACGCTCACCCACGCCTCAGCCTGCCCCTCCCGGTCGTCCAGGGAGATCTCGAACTTCCCCGCCGCGTCGGTGACGCCCTCCGTGAGCGTCGCGTCGCGCGGCCCGTCGTCGAACCCGGCCGTGGTGCGCAGGCCCGAGAGGCACACTCCCACGAGCGCCCCGGGGAGGGGCGCGCCCGAGTCGCGGTCGGTCACGGAGATCCGCAGGATCGCCACGCCGTCGTCCTCCCACGCGCTCGTGCGCGCGCCGCACCGCCCAGGGCCCCGCACGGGGCGTGTCCAGTCTACGCAGCCGGCCGTGCCGCTCCCTGCGGCCCCCGCACGCGAAGCGCCGAGCGGCCCCCGTCGTCGGGTACCCTCCCCGGGTCACCCCCGCGGGAGCCGCCGTGAAGATCCTGATCGTAGACGACGAGAGCGCCATCCGCGACAGCCTGGGGCTCATCCTCCGCTACGAGCACCACGAGGTGCTGACCGCCGGGGAGGGCCGCTCCGCGCTCGCGCTCGTCGAGCAGCATCCCGACATCGACCTGATCTTCCTCGACATCAAGATGCCGGGGCGCGACGGCCTCGAGGTGCTGGGCGACATCCTCGCGGTCCG
>CAZJJQ010000171.1:6357-7718 GCA_964546345.1 uncultured Planctomycetales bacterium | reverse complement strand
CCGTTGCCGTGTTCGTGGCTTGAGGCGCGGATGGGGTTCCATGTCTCGTCCGTCCGCTCGATCGCGGTCACATCAGCCTCCGCTGGGGCTTCCGGGTATCCCGGGGCGTCCGGTAGGCGAGCTGGCCGCAGCACTCGCACGCGAACTCAAGGGCGCTCATCCCTCCGCCTCCGCCTCCGGCGCCGCTCGCCCGGTGCTCGCCGAGACCTGCCTCCGCACCTCGGCCTTCGCCGCGGCATGCAGATCCCGCACAACCTCGTTCCAGTCCTCGCCGTCCTCGACCACCGCGTCCAGGCGCACGTCGAAGCGCAGCGTCTCGTAGGGCCGCGGGTTCATCGTGTAGCCGAACCCCACGGACACCCGGTCGACCTTCATGACGAACCCTCCAGCGCCGGCAGGTCGCACGTGAACGCGTCGAACGGGCACGGCTCCAGCCGCCCCCGGTGCATCTGCCCGCACTGCCGGCTCGGCGGCGCGACCGCCTGCACCGCCGGCCGCCCGCTCGTGCGCGCCTCCGCGAGCTCGATGCTCGCCGACAGCTCCCGCTCCAGATCCGAAACCTGCTCGACCATCACGACTCCTCCCCGAACGCGCCCTGCTCTGGCGCCGTGGCCGTGAGCTCGCCGCCCTCGGTCACGTAGAACTCGACGCCACGCGCCCGCGAGCGCTTCGCCGCGGGCTTCTTCGTGGTCACCTCCGCCGATGCCGTCACCCGCCCTGCCGACCACTTCCCCGTCGCCCGGAAGTGGACGGCCTTCACGCTGAACGTCAGTTGCACCGATCCCGGGCGCCCGGTGTGGAGCACGCCCGCGACGATGGCGCGCAGGCCCTCGGTCATCTCGGCGAAGAGGTCCTCGCCCGTCTCCGCCTGGATGGCCTCGACGAGCGTGCGAATGAGCAGCCGCTCCTCGAGGGTCATCCGCGACTCAGTCAGTGCCGGCATTCGTGCCCTCCTTGAGCTCGCGCTCGATGTCGTCCCAGTCCATCGGCGTCCAGACGAAGGCCCGAACGGCCCCCTTCGAACGTTGCTCGATCGCCCGCCACGCCGTGAGCCACTCCTGCTGGCCGCGCTGAAAGTCCCGCCGCCCGCGAAACGACTTAAGCTCGGCCACGATGCAGCGGTCTCGTGATTCGTCCTCCGAGTCGTGGAGCGTCATCACGAGGTCCGGGAAACCGGAGTCCCCCTGGATGGGCGTCATCGCCCGGCCGGACTGCGTGACGACGGGGCGGCAGTGATGCACGAGCCAGCCGAGCTCGCGCGCGAAGCGGATCACCTGAGCCTGGAAGGCGTGCTCCCTCGTCTCCTTCGCGGCCGCTTCGCGGTACTCAGCCGTCGTCATCGGCGGCTTGTTCCACTCGTC
>CAZJJQ010000171.1:4328-6257 GCA_964546345.1 uncultured Planctomycetales bacterium | reverse complement strand
CCGCCGCAGGGGATGAACCGCGTGCAGTCGCAGTGGCGGCAGCCGGGAACGCCCTTCGCGTCGTGGTGGCGTTCCGTGTGGCCGCAGTCCACGCCCACGCAGTGCTCCTTCCCTGGGGCGAAGTGCCGGCAGACGCGGGCCGCGATCCCGCTCACGAGCGCACCACCCAGCCGAGCGGCCCGCCGAGGAACCGCTGGCGTTGGGCCGCGATGGGGTCGTCGTCCTCGAGCCGCCGAACGGACGCTGGCAGCGGCTCCCGCAGCCACGCGGTCACCAGCCCCGGGGCGTTGCGAATTCCCGCCTGGCGGAGTCGTCCCGCCGTCCAGCCGCGCTCCAGGCCAACCGCCGGCGCCGAGGCTTCGAGCCGTTCCAGTGCCGCTGCCACCGCATCCTCGCCGTGACGCGCGACCATCGCCTCGCCGTCCGCGAAGCCCAGCTCGGCGAGCTCGTCCGCGAGGGCGCGCGCGCGGATGGTGGTGGTGGGATCCTGATCGATTCGATCGATCAAGGTTGTTTTCTGATCACCACCACCATGGATCGGATCCATGGGATCGATCCGCGCGCGCGTGGGGGTGTCATTTTGGGACCCCTCAGATTCGAGGGTGGGTGTCATTTTGACACCCCACGCGGCCGGTTCGAGCACGGGGAACGACAGCCCGTCGGCGGCATCCACGCGGTTCGCGGCGTGGCGCACGAGCAGCCCGAGCGCCTCAAGCTCATCCATCGCGCGGAAGAGCGTCGAACGGCTCAGCCACGTCCTCCCCATCAGCGTCATCGACCCATGCGCGCCGTCCTTGCCCTTCGGCAGCGCCAGGTACACCCGCAACTCGCCCGCGATGACGCGCTCGGTCCCGAAGCGGAACAGGGCGGCCACCAGCGCCCAGCACGCCTGCCTGCGGTGCGGCAGCACCCGGTCGATAACCCACTCGGGGATACTCACGAGCCCGTTCATGCGAGCCTCCGCTGCACGCCGGCCTCCACCAGCCGGCCGTTTCGAAACTCCCGGTGGAGCCACGCCCGGTCATCGTCCAGGCGGCACCACGTGACGCAGTGCGGGCACGTCTGCCGCGAAGGCGAGGCCGACTCCCGCTCGAGCGCGCAGCAGGCGCACGTGTAGCGGTGCCTCACCGCCCGCCTCCCCGCCGCGGAGGCAGCGTCACCGCCTTCGCCTGCTGGCAGAGCCCCTCGACGCCGTGGCCTGTGCGCGCCATCCACTCGCCGATGGCCGCGAGCGTGGCCTTCTCGCCGATGACCGCCGCGATCCGGGCGGAGCCCTCGGCGCTGTCGAGCCCGTTGCGCTCGCGCGCGGCGTTGAGCTGGTCGATGTCCACCCGAAGCGGGGCCCCGCCTTGGCCGTGGGCCGGCGCACTCGCGGCGGGCGGAGGCGCCGCCGGCGAGGGGCCTTCGCCCGGCGGGATGACGCGCTGCGTGCGCGTCACCGCCCCTGGGACGAAGACCTCGATGAACTCCTCGGCGCCACCGCGCCGGGTGAACGTGATCCGCACACCCTCGCGCTCGCTCACGACGCCAGCTCCCGCGCGGGGTGGGAGGCCCCCCCGGTGTTCGTGCACAGACGCCACGGCTCCGCCCCGCACTGCGGGCAGCGGACGGCCATCGCGCGGTCCTCGGCGATGGCCTGGCGCGCCCGCTTCGGCAGGCGGGGATGCGGCGGCCAACTCGGGTGATCCAGCGCGTCATGCCGCTCCCTCCACGCGCTCACCGTGTCCTCCGCCGCGAGGTACTCGACCACGCCGCAGCGGCCGCACTCGACTCGCTCGCCCGGGGGGACGCGCCGCGTCACCGCGGCACCGCCCGGTGCGGGATTCCCGCGGGCCGCGCGGGCCACGTGATCGGCGCGGGCACGGGGACGCCCCCGTGGGCGTCGGCCCAGTGCTCCAGCAGCGCCCGCACGTGGGCGTGCGCCTCGCC
>CAZJJQ010000171.1:2237-4228 GCA_964546345.1 uncultured Planctomycetales bacterium | reverse complement strand
CTCGGCCTCCTCCGCGTGCCCGCCGCTCAGTGTTCGAGCGCCCAGTCCCGGCGCGTCCGGCGCATCAGCTCGCGCGTCTGCCGCCGCCGCCGGCGCGCGGCCAACTGCTTCATCGAAGCTCCCGCCAGTGGCTTCCGGTTGTGCGGGATGAGAGCCTCCGCCGGGCGCTTCGCCATCGTCGTCACCCCCGTCGGCCTCGGCCACTGCCTCCGCGAGCGCGGAGAAGACCCGCTCGAACGTCTCGGGGTCGAACGGCCCGTTCCACGCCGCGACCACTTCGCGGGCGGCATCGAGCACCAGCGGGGCGGTGCCGAAGAGACGTGCGATGGCGCGGTCCTCGCGGCTGCCGCGCTCGTGCGGCCCGTGCCGGTAGACCTTCCCCCGCGCGATCCCGCGCCCGCACTGGATGAGCCCGAAGCCATCGACGGTGTACGGCCCGGCCGGGTAGCGACGCGCGCTCACTCGCCGGCCTCCGCGGGCGCGTCGAGCAGTTCGACGCCGAAGCCCGGGAGCAGGTCCTGGTTCACCGGCCGCATGACCACGTTGAGCTTCTGGCTGCCGAACACCGCGGCGATGCCGACGAGCTGGGCGTAGGCCATCAGCCGCGGCCCGTAAGCGGCCATGCGCTCCGCGTGCTCCGCCTCCATGCGTTCGAAGGCCGCGCGCGTTTCGTCCCAGTCCGCCTGTCGCTTCGCCAGCCGGGCTTCGCCATCGGGCCCGCTCTCCGCGGCCTCGGGCCGGGGCGTCGTGGCCGACCACGGCTTGTACCCCTGCTGCGGGCGCACTGGCGCCTCGATGACGAGCGTTACCTCCAGCCGGCCGGGCTGCGCAGGGCCGTACCCGGTGTGCTTGCCCGTGACCGTGTTGACCTTCGCGATCTCGGCCGTGAACTCCAGCCGCGTACCGCCGTCTGCTACCATCTCCTCTGACCTCCTGTCAGGTCTGGCGCGAACGGCCCGGGATTGCGCCCCGGGCCGTTCGCGTGTGCGCCCCGGGCGCTAGCCCGCCGCCTCCGCCCCGGTCCCGCGAAGTTCCACCCGCTCGACGGGAGCGGCCCGCGCCAGCTCCGCGACGATGTCGTGCTCCCACGCGGGGCTCTCGAGCAGCCATGCGTGCGCGGCGGCCCACTCGGGCTCGTGCCGCAGGCAGACAAGCGCCGCGAGGAACCCGAGCGCGTAGTCCAGCCCGCGGGCCTCGTGCAGCGCCCGGACCAACCGGTCCGTGCTCGAGGTTTCCGCGGCCATCACGGGTGTGTCCGGTCGGTCAGCACTTCGAACGCCGGGTGCTGGCGGACTGCCAGGCCGATCTTCTCGAGCGCGACGTACACCGCCGCCAGCTCAGCCCGGGCGAGATCCCGCTGACGCTCGGCCTCCTCCGCCCGGCGGAGCAGCGCCCGTTTCTTCGCGTAGCGCAGCCGCTCCAATTCCCCCTGAAGCGGGATGGGTGTCTCGACGTACGCCATCACGCCACCCCCGCCGCGGCCGCCACCAGCTCGATGCCGCCAAGCGCGAAGGCCGCCGGCGCGAACGCCGCGTGCGCCGCGTTCTCCCGCAGGTCCCAGCGCCGCAACTGCCCGACGACCGATGCGGCCGTCGCCAGCCGCCTCCGCGCCCGCTCGAGGGCCGCAGCACCAGGCGGCTCCCCCTCGAGCAGCGCGATCGCCACCGCCAGGTCAATTGCCAGCGATTGCAGCGCCAGCGACTCCCGGCCGTCGTGCCGCGCGAGCTCATCGCTCATCGCCAGCACCTCGATGCGCGCCTCCTCGCGCGCTCCCTCGCCTCCCAGCCTGCGTCCCATGGGCTCCTCCTCGCTCGCGTGGTGTGGGATGCGGCCCGGGGGCGAGCGAAAACCCCCGGGCCCACCGTCGAACCCCGCCCGGCTCCAAGGCCCGGGCGGGGAGGACAGCCTTCAAACAGAGCGCCCGGTCACGACGCCACCTCCGCCGGGGGACGGGGCACAAACGTCTCGATCGGCACGCCGAAGATCTCCGC
>CAZJJQ010000171.1:0-2137 GCA_964546345.1 uncultured Planctomycetales bacterium | reverse complement strand
CCCGAGCTGCCCTCGTGGCTGCGCGCCACCCTGGCCGAGCTCACGGACCCGGAGCTGCGCGTGGTTGAGCGCACAGCGCAAGGGCTGCTCGCACTCCGAGAGGATCGCTCACAACTCGAACCCGGCGCGGCGGAACCAGCCCCGCCAGCGCCTCGACCACACGCTCCGGGGGAACCCCCGCCGGCAACGCGACCATGACCATCGCTCGAACATCTCCGTCCACGCGGCGGAAGATAGAACACTTGTTCGCGCAGGCAACCCCCCGCGCGGCACAACGCGTCAATAGCTGACGCAAATCTGCGGAAAACCGCCCGAAACTTCACAGTCGCAGCGGGAGGAGCGGACAACACATGACACGGCTATCCGGTATCTGGAACGGCTTCTGGGCCCGCTCGTGGTGGCTCAAGGCGCCCGTGCTCGTCGTCGCCGGGTTCTTCGCCCTGGCCATCATCGGCGCCGCCATGGGCGATCCCGAGGACAAGCCCGCCGTCCAGGCCGAGGACGCATCGCCAGCCCCGGCCGCCACCGAGGCGAAGCCCACGGAGGCCCCGAAGGCCACGAACACACCCGTTCCACCCGCGCCGACTGCCGCGCTCACCCTCGAGCAGCGCATTGAGAAGTCCTACCGCGACAACCGGGGCTTCATGCCGCGCGCGTCCGTCGATCGGCTCGAGGTCGCGCTCCTCCCGAACGGGTTCCTCCGCATCCAGACGAAGCCCACGCTCGCCTCCGAGGGCGACACCCTCACGGTTGCCGGCGCGAACGCGATCGTCGCCAGCCGCGCCGTGTGGACCACCTACCCCGAGGTCAGCGAGATCTTCGTGAGCGTCGTGGGCGACCTGACCAACACCCAGACGGGCGCGAAGAGCGAGGGCATCCTCGCCGCCACGACGGTCAGGCGCGCGACCGGCGAGAAGTTCCAGTACGACGGCCTCAAGTCGCTCGCGTCGGACGACAACAAGCTGTTCTTCTGCGGCGCCGACAACTACCAGATCCACCCGTCGGTCTATGCCGCGCTGAAGGACAAGGGGTGCCTCGCGCGCTGGGGGCTGGCGAAGTAACGGAGCGGGCAGCCATGAGCGAGTGGTGGCTGGTCAAGTGGCTCCTGCGGCGCGCCGACGGCGACGCCGGCTACCCGCCGCGCGCCCCGCGTCAGCCTCGCGGCCCGCGGACCCGCATCCCGCCGCACCAGTGCCAAGTCGTCGTCGAACCCGGGCATCCCGACACCGTCCGCTGCCCCATCTGCGGCGCGTGGGACTTTACCCCCGAGGAGAAGGCCCGCAGGTAGCTCGCCGCAACCCCGTATGCCACTTCACAATATCATGCATTTTCCGGGTTGACCCGGGGCCACCCATGACCGATACTAAGGGTGTCCCCGGGAGGATTAGGTCCCTCCCGGGAGAACCACAGTAGGAGATAGCTACCATGGCCCGCGCCGAGACTACCACGTTCGAGATTGTCACCCTTGAGGACGGCGAGTGGACCACCGATTACGTCGGGACCGAGAACACGTTCACCGCCATCGATGAGGCCCTCGAGGCCATCCGCTCCCTCCGCGCGCTCGGCGGCGAGTGGGCGGACACCATCTACGGCGTTCGCGGCGCGGGCGACACGGAGGTGCTCTACCAAACCCTCATCTGCGCCTACTGCAATGCGGGGATCGAACCCATCGATGCTGTGCCCGTGGCCGATGATGACGAGGCATGGGCCGCGCTCGAGGGCGACCACGCCCCGGGCTGCGAGTGGGTGGACACCCGCGCCGGGCGCCACAACGCGTGGCACAGCTTCACCATCGATATCCGGCGCATGGCGGACTCCGACTGGGAGGGGTGGTGCGAAAGCGACGACGACCGCATTCGGGGCGGCGGCGCTGACCCCCAGAGGGAGTTCGACACCGTGTACGTGGAGGCCCCCTCGCGGATTCAGGCGCGCGAGTACCTCGACTCCCAGTTGCTCCCCGGTATGAGGATCTCGGACTAGCCAGCCCTGACCAGCCATCGCCACCAGCCCCCGGGCTCACCCCCGGGGGCATCACCTTTGCACTGGAGAATCCACATGGCCCGCTCCGCCCACATCTCGTTCCGCGCCCACACGCCCGCCCTCGCCGCCCGCCTCGGCACCACCGATGGCACCACCG
>CAZJJQ010000170.1:0-7803 GCA_964546345.1 uncultured Planctomycetales bacterium | reverse complement strand
CCCCGATGGCCCCTCCGATCGACACCCTCTACGTCGGGCTGCTGCGGGACTACGGGAACCCCGAGCTCGACCACGCCTACGAGTTCCTCAACGTCTGGGCGGGCCTCGAGGAGCACCCCCGGCTCCTCGCGAGGCCGTTCTTCGTGGACGTGGAGGTCGAGAAGCACGGGGCCGAGGGCATGCGCTCGCGCTTCGCCGACCTCCTGCGGAGGCGCCCGCCGCGGCTCCTCGTGCACGTGCCGCACACGCCCGAGCTCGACGTCGGGCTCGACGCGATGGCGGACGCGACGCGGCGCGGCGTGGTCACGGTGGAGTTCGACCCGGACTCGTCGTGGCGCTTCGACGGGTTCATCCGGTCGCGGCTCCGCTCGTACGCGTGCTTCGTGACGACCCACGAGGGGAGCGTCGCGCGGTATCGCGAGGAGGGGGCCCGGGTGCACCTGTCGCAGTGGGCGGTCTCCCCCTGGTACCGGGGGTTCGCGCCCGACGCGCCGCGGCCCCTCGGGGTCACCTTCGTCGGGCGCCCGCACGGCGACCGGCCCGCGGTGATCCACGACCTCCGCCGCCGGGGCGTCGCGGTGGACTGCTACGGGTTCGGGTGGGAGCGCCGGCCCGACCGCCTGCAACGATGGCTCGGACGCGGGCGCAACCACCGCTACCGCACCTTCGTGCGGGCGAAGCGGGTGATCGGCTCGAGCCTCGTCTCGCTCAACCTCGCCAACGCCTCGGAGGCCGACACGCCGGCGCAGATCAAGGGGCGGCACTTCGAGCTCCCGGCGCTCGGGGCCTGCCCGGTGACGACGCCGGTCGAGGGGCTCGAGCGTTGGTTCGAGCCGGGGCGCGAGGTGGTGGTCGCCGAGCCCGGCGCGGCGCTCGCGGACGCGGTCCGGGGGCTCCTCGCCGACCCCTCGCGTGCCCGGGCGATCGCCACCGCGGCCTGGCGACGTACCTGGGCCGAGCACACGTGGGAGCGACGGATCGACGCCCTCCTCGCGGACCTCGCGACATAGAGGGCCGCCGGGGGCACCATGGCGGCCATGCGTCGCCGCGCCCTCGAGATCGCCGCCGCCCTGTTCGCCCTCGCCGTCGCGGTGGGCGTGGCGCTCCTCTACTTCCTGGGGTGAGCGCGACCCGGTCAGCCCCCGCGCTCCCCGCGGAAGAGGCGCAGCTTGACGACCTCGGTCGCCCCCAGGTAGACGGCGACGATCGCGACGACCGCGACCATCTCCCCGAGGGTGAGCGGCACGAAGCCGAAGATCCGGCTCGCCCCGCCGAGGAAGGGGATCGCCAGGGCGAACAGGGCGGCCCCGACGGTGGTCCCGAGGAGCAGGCGGCTTGGGCGGCTGCGCCACGCGGGCGCGTGGGTCCGGAGCACCAGGACGACGCCGAGCTCCGTGAGCAACGAGACCACGAACCACGACGTCTGGAACGTCGCCTCGTCGGCGCGGAAGACGAGGAGCAGGGCCGCGAAGGTCAGGAGGTCGAACGCGGAGCTCAGGAGCCCGAAGACGACCATGGTCCGCTTCACCTGCCCGAGGTCCCAGCGCTGCGGGACCGCCACGCGCGCGGGCTCGACCCGGTCGGTCGAGATCGCCATGGAGGGACCGTCCGACAGGAAGTTGTTGAGCAGGATCTGCTTCGCGCCCAGGGGGAGGAAGGGCAGGAGGGGCGTCGCCAGCGCCATGCTCACCATGTTCCCGAAGTTCGCGCTCGTGGTGATCGCGATGTACTTGACCGTGTTGGCGAAGGTGCGTCGCCCGTCCTCCACGCCGCGCCGCAGCACGTCCAGGTCGTGCCGGAGGAGGAGGATGTCCGCGCTCTCCCGCGCGACGTCCACCGCCCCCTCGACGGAGATCCCCACGTCGGCCGCGTGGAGCGCCGGGGCGTCGTTGATCCCGTCCCCCAGGAAGCCGACCGCGTGCCCCGTCCGCTGGAGCGCGCGGACGATCCGCTCCTTCTGCTGAGGGTCGATCTCGGCGAAGAGCGCCGTGCTCGGAGCCAGGTGCCACAGCGCCTCGTCGCTCATCCGGCCCAGCGCCGCTCCGGTGAGCAGGGAGCCGGGGTCGAGCCCGAGGGTGCGTGCCAGGTGCCCCGTGACGTGGCGGTTGTCCCCCGTGATCACCTTGACGTCGATGTTCAGGGCCGCGAGGTCCCGGAGGGTGCGCGCGGCGTCGGCCTTGGGCGGGTCGAGGAACAGGAGGAACCCGAGGAACGTCATCTCGCGCTCCTCGTGGCGGTGGAACGCGCGCGCGGCCGCGATCCCGCGCGTCGCGAGGGCGAGCACGCGGAAGCCCGCCTGGCCCCGTTCGCGGTGGAACGTCTCGAGCGCCGCCCTCCCCTCCGCGTCGAGGGGGACCGTCTCGCCGTCGCGCGAGAGGGTCGTGCAGACCTCGAGCACGCTCGCGAACGCGCCCTTCGTGACGACCAGGTGCCGCGCCGCGTCCCCGGGCATGGACGTGACGATCGTCAGCCGGCGCCGCTGGAAGTCGTAGGGGATCTCGTCCACCTTCGTGTGCCCCCGCGTGGACAGGCCGGCGGCCGCGCCCGCCGCGACGAGGGCCGCGTCGATCGGGTTGTCGATCCCCGTCTCGAAGGCGGCGTTGAGGAACGCGAGCCGAAGGACCGTCGCGGAGGGGGCGCCGCGGGCGTCCGTGGCCGCCTCGAGGGCGATGGTGCCCTCCGTGAGGGTGCCGGTCTTGTCCGTGCACAGGACGTCCATGCTGCCGAGGCTCTCGATCGCCTCCAGGCGGCGCACGATGACGCCCTGCCGGCTCATCTCGCGCGCGCCCGCCGACAGGGTGACGCTGACGATCGCCGGCAGGAGCTCGGGCGAGAGCCCCACGGCGAGGGCCACGGCGAACAGCAGGGACTCGATCATCGGGCGGTGGAGCAGGAGGTTCACCGTGAGGACGAACAGGACGATGGCCACCATGGTCCGGAGGAGGAGGTAGCCGAACCGCCGCAGCCCCTGCGCGAAGGGCGTCTCGGGCTCGCGCGCCTGGAGGCGGGCCGCGATCGCGGCGAAGTGCGTGCGCGCCCCCGTCTCCACCGCGAGGACCCGCGCCGTGCCGCTGCGGACCGAGGCCCCGAGGAACACGGCGTTCGTCCGCGCGGCGAGCGGCGCGTCGGCGGCCACGACCCCGACCTGCTTCTCCACGGGGAACGACTCCCCCGTCATGCTCGCCTCGCTGACGAGGAAGTCGTGCGCCTCGAGCACGCGGCCGTCCGCGGGGATCAGGTTGCCCGCGGCCAGGAGCAGCACGTCCCCGGGCACCACCGTCTCGGCCTCGACGGTCCGCTCGACGCCGTCGCGGACCACGCGGCAGGTGAGGGCCAGGCGTCGTCGCAGCGCCGCCACCGCCGCGGAGGCGCGGCACTCCTGGGTGAAGCCGAGGAGCGCGGCGCCGAGCACGATCGCGAGGATGATCCCCGCGTCCACCCACTGCCGGAGACCGATCGAGACCGCGGCGGCGAACACGAGGATGAGGACGAGGGGGCTCTCGAGCTGCCGCAGCAGCAACGACAGCGGACCCCGCCGCTCCACGTCCTGCACGCGGTTCCGCCCCACGGCGGAGAGCCGCTCCGCGGCCTGCGCGTCGGACAGGCCCCGGGGGCCCGACCCGAGCGCGGCGACGAGCTCGCCCGCCTCGCGCGCCCAGTACGGAACGGTCGTTCCCGGACCCGGCATGGGGCCTCACCTTCGCCTGGAGCGTACCCCTGCGACCCCGGGCCTCCCCTCCCCGGCGGGGCGTCGGGGCTGGCGGGCCCCGCCCCCGTCCGCCTATGCTCTGCCGCAGGAGATCCCCCCATGCGCGCCACGACCGCGGCCTTCCTCCTGATCGGCGCCCTCGCGCTCTCCGCCTGCGACCGGAAGGACTCCGAGCCGGCGAAGCCCGCCGCCCCCGCGAGCCCCGCTCCGGCGACGCCCGCTCCGCCCACGAACGCCTCCACCTTCACGGGCACGCTCGAGGTCCAGGGCGTCACGACCACCATGCAGGGCACGCACCAGCTCCGGGAAGGGGGGAAGCTCGTCTGCTTCCTCGGCACCACGAGCAAGGGCATCGACCTCCAGGCGTACGTGGGGAAGCGGGTGAAGGTCACCGGGGTCGCGAGCCCCACGGTCGAGCCCAGCCCGACGCCGTACGTGGACGTGCAGAAGCTCGAAGCCGCCCCCTGATCGAGCCCCTCGCGCGTGCGGGACGGTGGAGATCAGCTACTGCATCAGCAGGCCGACCGCCGTGGAGACCGCGTTGCACGCGAGGCTCGCGACGAGGCCCCGCCGCGCGCCGAGGCCCCCGACCCCCGCGAGGATCGCGGCCTCGACGAGAACCACGCCCGTCTCGAGCACGATCACCTTCTCGAGGTAGCCGAGGTCGGGCGGCACGTGGTCCCAGATCCCCCAGAGGATCGGGTGCGTCACCCCGCTCGCGAGGAGGCCGCCCAGGGCGAGGCGCACGCGGCGCCCCGGGACCCAGCGCAGGGCGAGGGCCAGCGCGAGGAGGACCGGGACCTCGATCGCGAGGGTGAGCAGGTAGGCCTCGAGCTGGCCGTCCTTCACGCCGCGACCCCGGCGGGGAGGTCGCCCCCCGCGCGCTCCGACCCGCACAGCGCCAGCAGGAGCACCGGGACCTCGACCCAGGCGTGGAGCGCGGCGGCGATGCCGTAGACCGCGCGCGCGTCCCCGAACTCGGTGGCGAAGCCCCAGAGCGACAGCCCGGCGGCCGCCACGAGGAGGGCGAGGAACGCGCGCCGCGACGGCCACCGGACGAGGGGGCGGAGCGGGGCGGGGGCGTCGGGCGCGCCCGCGCGGGAGAGGCGGGGGAGCACGCCGATCACCACCGCGTAGTGGCAGCACTGGAGATAGGTCGCCGCCGCGAACAGGTGCTCGGCGCGCGACCATCCGAACAGGGACCGCGGGACGAACACGCCGAGGTGGGCGTTGAGCGGGCCGGTGCGCAGGAGCGCCGCGTCGAGCCGCGCGCCGCCGAACGGCGCGAGCAGGGGGTCGGCGGCGCCGGCCACGAGCGCCGCGGGCACGAGGAGGAACACGACGACGCACGCGAGCAGCGCCCGGGTGCGCCGTCCCCCCTCGAGGCGCTCCGCCAGGAAGCCGACCGGGGTCGCGTTGTGGAGCACGGCGAGCACGATGAGGGCGTCGATCGGCGCGAGCAGCGCCCCGGCGCCGACGACGACGGCCACCGCGGCGGCCACGGCCCCCCGCGCCCCCCCCTTCCTCGAGACGGCCGGGACCACCGCCACGGCGAGCGCCGCCACGAGGAGCAGCTCGAGCTGGATCTCGAGCGACGGGCCGATGAGCTTGGCCACCGCGAGCGTGCGGAGCCCGACGATGCCGGCGAGCAGGACCCCGAGGATCGCGCGGAGCGCGGGCCGCGGGCGCCGGCCGAAGCGCTCGTCCACGTAGCGGAGCTCGGTGCCGACGTGGACCGCGCCGAGGGTCGCGAGCGTGGTGGAGTAGACGAGGAGGGGCGCGGCCGAGGCGCACAGCGCCGCGACGACGACGAAGCCGGCGACGAGCGCGGCGGGCGGCAGCGGGGCCGGGAGGGTGGGGGCGCGGGGGGAGGGGACCGTCGGCACCGCAGGAGGGTACCCGCTCGGGCGCGGTGCGGGCCGCGCGGCGGCGGGGCGGGGACGCTCGGCGCCGGAGGATCCGAGGCGAGCGCCCCCGGGCGCGGTAACCTCGGCGCGATGCGTCTGTCCGGCCCGGACGGCCGGATCCGCCTTTGCTGCGTCGCGGCCCTCGGGGCGAGCGCGGTGCTCGTCGTGGACGGGTTGCGCAAGCACCCCGCGTTCTGCAGCCTCGACTCCGCGTGCGAGAAGGCGCGGTCGAGCGCCATGGGCACGATGTTCGGGGTGCCCACGTCCTGGGTGGGCCTCGGCGCGTTCGCGCTGCTGTTCCTGCTGGCGTTGCTTCCGGCGAGGTTCGGCTCGCGACCGGTGAGGCTCGGGGCCCTGGTCGCGGGTGCGTGCGGCGCGGGCTTCGTGGCCTACCAGGCCCTGGCGCTGGGCACGTTCTGCCCGTTCTGCGTGGTGGCGGACGGGGCCGCGGTCCTCGCGGCCCTCGTGGCCCTGGGCCTGCCGCGGAAGATCCCGAAGACGAAGAAGGGCTCTGCGACGGGGCGGCGTCTGCCGTGGGTGACGCTGGCGCTCGCGGCGGTGGCGGTGCCCTGGTTTCTGGGCCGGTTGGCCCCCGACCGCCCGCCGCCCGAGGCCGTCCGGAGCCTGCGGCGGGAGGGGGAGCTCTCGATCGTCGAGTTCCTCAATCCCTTCTGCTCGCACTGCCGGGCCACGCACGGGCGCCTCGACCGCGTGCTCGAGGACGTGACCGTGCGCGTGCGGCGCACCCGGGTGTACGTGTGGCACCAGAAGACGCCGCCTCTGTGGGCGCGCGCCCTCGCCTGCGCCGAGGCCGAGGGCAAGGAGGACGCGTTGTTCCGCGAGCTGTCGGCGTCCGACGACCTGGTGGGCCATCCCGAGACCGTCGAGGCCGCCGTCCGCCGCGCGGGCCTCGACGTCGGCGCCTACGAAGCGTGCGCGAAGGGACCCGGGCCGTGGCCCCGGCTCGAGCACGACCGCGCCCTGGTGGTGGCCTCGGACCTCGAGGGCCTTCCGACGATCTGGGTGGGGGACCGCGCGATCTTCGGCGAGCAGGACGAGGAGGACATCCGCGCCCTCGTCACCGGCCAGGTCGCTCGCCTGCGCGCGCCCTGACCCGGTCGCCCCGCGGGCCAGGACCTTTGGAGGCGGCGAGGCGGAACGAGACGACCGAACGTCCCACGGTGCGGGCGACCAGGACGCGGGTCCCGTGGCCCGTCCCGTTCGCGCGGCCGAGGGCGACGTGGAGGCGGGCGGCGGGGGGGGAGGCGGGGGCGCGCGGGTCCTTTCGGAGCGGGGCGGCGTGGACGTCGGAGGGAGCCGACGGGGCGGGCTCGACGTCGAAGGCGAGGAACCGCGCCCCGCGCACCCGCAGCCGCCGAGCGAGCGTGCGGACGGCCCGGGGCGGGAGGGCGTCGGCCGGCACCGCGACGGCCTGCGTCGCCTGGATCCGCCGACCGTGGAGGAGGAGCCGGCGTCGCCGTTCGCTACGTGCCGCGTCCTCCGAACCGGGGCCGGTCGCGGGGGAGGCGTCGCGTCGGGGGGCGCCGTCGAGGGCCTTGGGCGCGGCCGCGGGGGCCACCGGATGGATGGAGGGGTCGCCGAGCAGCACGAACTGCGCGAGCGTCTTGAGATCCACCGGATCGAGCTCGGAAGCGCCCGCGGCGAACCGCTGCCGGGCCTCGAGGGTCGCACGCCCGAGGGAGGCGCCCGCGAGCACGCGCTCGAGCACGAACCGACAGAGCACGTCCGCGTACGCGTTGCCGGTCGCGGGGCCGTACGCGATCGTGGTGCTCCCGAAGAACCCGTAGGCCCCCGCGTCGAGGTAGGCCTGGGCGAGTCCCGGCGTCGGCACGCCCGCGGCCTCCGGGTCGTAGAGCTCGGCGCCGTAGCAGCACTCCACCGACGCCACCGTGCCCGGAGAGAGCCGTCCCCGCACGCCGTCCACGTCCACCGCGACCGGAAACTCGTCGCCGCGCTGCCCGTACCACCGCGGGTCCTCCGAAGCCCCGTGGCAGTTGACGAAGTGCGTCCGCCGCGAGAGCGCCGCGCGCGGCCAGCGGGGGCCGTGCGGAGGGGAGAGGCGCAGGTCGTGCCCATGCGGGAGCAGCCGGCGGAGCGTCGCCGCCGACGACCCCGCCCACGCCGCGGCGCTCACCGCGAACGCCGCGCGGTACGTCGCCGCGGGCC
>CAZJJQ010000169.1:0-7830 GCA_964546345.1 uncultured Planctomycetales bacterium | reverse complement strand
GCGCCCGCGCGGCTCCTCCCCCCGCGCCCCCTTCCTCCGCCGCCGGGACCGCCGTCCGTGCACGGGGCGCTCGTTGACGCGCGGGACCCGCCCCGACAGAATCGCGCCACCTCGCGAGCCGGGGGCCCCGCCGGGGCCGCATCGCCGTCGTCCTGGAGGGATCCGTGCATCCGTCGCGCACCTTCGGCTCGCCCCGACGCCCGCGCTGCCGTCGTCGTGCGGGTCGATGGGGCGGGGGCGCGTGCGCGCTCGCCTTCGTGCTGATCCAGGCCGGCTGCGGCACGCCGGCGCCACGCCCCCTGACGCCGGAGTTCGACCTCCGGCACCCGAGCGCGACCCGCCGGGTGGAGGCGGTGTCCGCGACCATGGCCGCCCGCGACACCACCCAGGTGCCGGCGCTGATCCTCCTGCTCGAGGACGACGACGACGCCGTGCGGCTGTCGGCAGGGGCCGCCCTGCGCGAGCTGACCGGACACGACACGGGCTATCGGGCGTTCGCGCCGCCCGCGGAGCGCGCTCGTCAGGCTGCCGAGTGGCGCGCGTGGTGGGCCTCCCGTGGGGGGGCTCCGGCGCCCGCGCCCGCGCCGACCGGGGCACCTCCCCCGGCGCCCGTGTATGCAGGCGGGCGCAACCCATGAGGTCCCCCCCCGACGTGCGGCTCGAAGCCCAGGTCCCCTCCCATCCGCGCTTCCTCTCCTTCGTCCGGGCGCTCGCCGGGGAGGGCGCATCCCTCGCCGGCTTCGAGGACGAGGATCGCGGCCGCATCGAGATCGCGGTGGTGGAGGGGTTTTCCAACATCATCCGCCACGGCTACGGCGGCCGGACCGACCAACGCATCGACATCCGGCTCACCGCGCCACCCGGCACGTTCCGGATCGAGCTCGACGACTACGCCACGTTCGTGGACCCCTCCCGCATCGCCTCGCGACCGCTCGACGAGATCCGACCCGGCGGGCTGGGGGTTCACCTGATGCGTTCCACCATGGACGTGGTGGACTACCTGAAGAATCGGCACGGCGGGACGACGCTCGTCATGGAGAAGCGTCGGACCCCGGGCCCTGGAGCCGCGCGATGAACTGCACGACGGAGGCCCTGCCGAAGGGGATGCTGCTGGCCGTCGAGGGCCAGGTGGACATGCACACGAGCCCGGAGCTCCGGGGCAAGCTCCGCGAGACCCTCGAGCGGAAGGCGAGCCCGATCGTCGTGGATCTGACCAAGGTCGGGTTCATCGACTCGAGCGGGCTCGCGACCCTGATCGAGGCGCTCCAGGCGGTCGGCAAGTACGGGGGCCGCCTGAGGCTCTTCGGGCTCTCGCCGGCCGTGAAGAACCTCTTCAAGCTGTCCAACCTGATCTCGATCTTCGACATCCGGGACACGCGCGAGGACGCGGTCCGGTAGGGCCGACGCGCGCCGATGCCCCTCCGCTCCGCGATCGAGCTGCTCGGGGGCGCTGCGCTCCGGTTCGTGCGGTACGTCGGAGGGATCAGCCTCCTCGCGTACGACACGTTCCGCGCCACGCTGACCGGGCCGTTCCGCGGGCGCCCGGTGCACGCGCGGGACCTGTGGTCGCAGATGGTGCGGGTGGGGCCGTCGTCCCTGCTCGTGGTGTTCGAGGTGAACTTCTTCATCGGGATGATCCTCGCCCTCATCGGCGGGAACATCCTGCGCAGCATCGCCGTCGGGTTCGTGGACTACGTCGGCAACCTGATGTCGGTGGGCATCGTGCTCGAGCTCGGGCCGCTGCTCACCGCGATCATCATGACGGGCTACATCGGGGCCGCCCTGGCCGCCGAGCTCGCGACGATGGTGGTCACCGAGGAGGTGACGGCGCTGCGCACGACGGGCCTCGACCCGATCCGGATCCTGGTGGCTCCCCGCCTGGTGGCCACCGTGCTCATGGTCCCGTGCGTCACCGTGCTCGGCGACCTCGTCGGCATCCTGGGGGGGCAGATCGTGGCCTCCCGGGTGCTCGACATCCCGTCCCACACCTACTGGGAGCGCGTCTGGGACCAGCTGGGCAGCGACGACATCTGGCACGGGCTCCAGAAGAGCTTCGTGTTCGGCACGATCATCGGGTCCATCGGCTGCTACCAGGGCTTCCAGGTGAAGGGGGGGGCGGAGGGGGTCGGGCGCACCACCACCCAGGCGGTCGTGGCGAGCATCCTCCTGATCATCGTCGCGGACGCGATCCTCAACTACTGGCTCCTGTTCGGGTAGCGTGGGAGGCGACGCGCCATGCACACCAAGAACGCCGAGTTCAAGGCCGGCCTCACCCTGCTCGGCGGGCTGGTCGTCCTCCTGGGCTTCCTGTTCTACGCGAGCGGCGCCAAGTCGCCGTGGGCCGAGTACCGGCGCCTCCACCTGCGCTTCAAGCAGGGGTTCCTCGCGCCCACCGTCGGCGACCCGGTGCTGATGAACGGCGTGGAGGTCGGGCGCGTCGAGTCGGTCAGCCAGGCGGCCGAGGAGCGCCGCGGCGCCCGCCTCACCCTCTCGGACCGGGCGGCGCTGAAGCTCAAGGACGGCGAGGACGGGGTCGCGCGCGAGGTTTACGTCGCGGCCGTCGTGCGCATGGATCCCGCCCAGATCGTCCCCCGCGGCACGGTCGCCCAGATCTCCGAGTCGCTGGTGGGCAGCCGCAAGCTGATCCTCAAGCCCGGCCTGTCCTCCGAGAACATCCGGGACGCCGACACCGTCGCCGACCCGATCCCCGCCACCGCAGCCGGGGACTTCAGCGACCTGCAGCGCTCCGTCCAGGACCTCGCCGACAAGGTGAGCGCGCTGGTGGACAAGGGAGCGGGGGTCCTCGAGGAGGTCCAGAAGGCCATCGTGGACGTGCGTGGCCTCATCGGCGACCTGCGGGCGAAGGTGGACCAGGTGGACGTGGCGGGCATCCAGGGCAACGTGCTCGAGGCGAGCAAGGCCCTGCGCACGACGCTCGAGAACGCCTCGGTGAAGGTGGACGCCATCGCGACGAAGGTGACCGCCGCCGCGGGGAACCTCGAGACCCTGACCGGCCGCGGCGTCGAGGTGGTGGACGCGACGGGCAAGGACGTCCAGGAGCTGCTCGCGAGCCTCAAGGCCCTGGTGGCCCACCTGGACGGGATCGTGCTCGACGCCCGGCCCAAGGTGGCTGCCACTCTCGACAACGTCCTGGCCGCGAGCACCTCCGCGACGCGTCTCGGCAAGGACCTGGAGGCGATCGGACCCCGGCTGAACGGGATCCTCGGGGACGTGGGGGGCGATCTGACGGCCGTGCTCAAGCGCCTGAACGAGGTGGGGCACAACCTCGCCGATGCGTCGGAGGACGTGCGTGCCCACCCGTGGAAGCTGCTCAACAAGCCCGAGGACCGCGAGATCGCCTACGAGAACCTGCGGAACGCGGCCAGCAACTTCGTGCGCGCATCGAGCGCGATGCAGGAGACGATCGCCGACCTCAAGGCGCTCGAGGCGCGGAGGGACCTGGGCAGCGACGTGCAGCGCCGCATGCTGGCCGAGGCCTTCGGCCGGTTGCAGTCCGATCTCGCGAAGTACACCGACGCCGAGGCGCGCTTCACGGGGCTGCTCCGCTCTTCCGCCTCCTCCGCGCCCCCCGTGCCGAGCGGGCGCTGATGCGCGTCCCGGGCGAGGCCCGCGCCCGCCGCGCGGCCCCCGAGTTCTCGTAGGGGGTGCCGCCGGGATCTCCTATCCTCGGGGGACCGCGCGTCCGGTCCCCGCGCGAGAGAGGACTTCCCCCATGCGCAAGGTCGCAATCATCGGCGGAGGCAACGTCGGAGCCACGGCCGCTTGGCAGATCGCCTCGCGGGACGTCGCGGACGTCGCCCTCTACGACATCCTCCCGGGCGTGCCCGCCGGGAAGGCCCTGGACATGTCCCAGGCCGGCCCCGTCTTCCACTTCGACGCCCGCGTCGAAGGCTCGGACGACATCTCGGTCATCCGGGGCGCGGAGGTGGTCGTGGTGACGGCGGGCTTCCCCCGCAAGCCCGGCATGGACCGGATGGACCTCCTCAAGAAGAACGTCGAGATCGCCAAGGCCGCCGCGCTCGGCATCAAGCAGCACGCGCCGAACGCCGTGGTGGTGGTGATCACGAACCCTCTCGACGTGATGACCTGGGTCATCAAGACGGTCACGGGCTTCCCGAAGGAGCGGGTCGTCGGCATGGCCGGCGTCCTCGACACCGCGCGGTTCGCCACGTTCGTCGCGATGGAGCTCAAGTGCTCCCCGAAGGACGTGCGCCCGATGATCCTCGGCGGCCACGGCGACACCATGGTGCCGCTGACGCGGTTCAGCACCGTCAACGGCGTGCCCCTGTCCGAGCTGATGCCCGCCGAGGTCCTCGCCCGGCTCGCCGACCGCGCCCGCAACGGCGGCGCCGAGATCGTGAAGCTGCTGGGCACGGGCAGCGCCTACTACGCGCCCGCCGCCAGCGCGACCCTCATGGTCGAGGCGATCCTCGGCGACACCGGGCGCATCGTGCCGGCCAGCGCCTACCTCGAGGGCGAGTACGGCTTCTCCGGGATCTACCTCGGCGTCCCCGTGGCGCTCGGGAAGGGCGGCGTGCGCCGCATCGTCCAGCTGCCCCTCGACGCCGCCGAGAAGGCCGCCCTCGGCAAGAGTGCGGACAGCGTGAAGACGGGCATCGCCGAGGCCAAGCCCCTGCTCGGGTAGGAAGCTCCGCCGATCGAGCCAGGACACGGCCGCGCGAGCCCGCTCGCGCGGCCGTCGTCCCGTCCGGGCGCCCGTTTCCGGGGGCCCTGCTCCTGCCCGACCACGAAACCTTGTATGCTGCTCCTCATGGTGCAGCCCCGGCGCCCCCTCGTGCCCGCTCCGTCCCGCCGGGCGAGACCGAGGCGGTTCGCGCCGGGCCGCCTCCTGGGGGCGGCGCTGCCGTTCGTCGCGTTCGCCGGGCTCCTCGCGCCGCGCGGCCCGGGGAGCTCCGACCGGGGCGCGTTCGTCCGCACCGCCCGGGCAGACTTCGGGAAGGACGAGCAGAAGTTCCCGAACGACGCCTACCCGGGCGAGCTCCGTCGCCGGGTGCAGGAGGCGGTGCTCAAGGGCTCGAACTGGCTCCTGATCCACCAGCGAGACGACGGCTCCTGGGCCTCCCCCTACGGCGCGACCTACCCCGTCGGCCCGACGGCGCTCGCGGTCCTCGCGCTCCTCAAGTCGGGCGTTCCCCCGGGGCATCCGAAGGTCGAGAAGGCCTTCGCCTACCTCCGGGGCCTGCCGCTGACGCGCACCTACGAGGTGGGCATCCTCCTGATGGCCCTCGACGCCAAGTACGACCCCGCCCCGGATCCCTTCGCGGCCGAGGAGGTCGATCGCTACGGGCAGCGGGTCGTGGCCGAGCCCTGCGCCGACCTCATCTCGAAGGAGGACCTCGCCTGGATGAAGCAGGGCGTGGACTTCCTCGTGAAGCACCAGACCACCGGGTTCTGGCGCTATCCCGACGGCGGCTTCGACCTCTCGAACACGCAGTACGCGCTCCTGGGCCTCAAGGCCGCCGACCGTTGCGGGCTGAAGGTGCCGACGAACGTGTGGGTGGACGCCCTCGCCTTCCTCCTCGGCCACCAGGAGGCCGACGGCCCCGAGGTGGAGGTGCGCGCGAACGAGGTGCGAGGGGCCTACCGCATCGAGTGGAAGGAGAAGGCGAAGGCGCGCGGCTTCCGGTACGTCGCGGGCCGGTCCCCGCTCACCGGCAGCATGACCACGGCGGGCGCGGCCTGCCTGATGATCTGCCAGAGCCAGCTCTGGAAGTCGCGCAAGTTCGGCGCGGAGGATCGGCAACGCACGCGGGTCGGGGTGCGCGACGCGTTGGCGTGGATGCAGCTCCACTTCGACGTCACCCGCAACCCCGGCGGCGGACCGCAGTGGCACTACTACTACCTCTACGGGCTCGAGCGCCTGGGCATCCTCGCGCACACCCGGTTCGTCGGGAAGGTGGACTGGTACGCGGAAGGCGCCGAGCTGCTGCTGCACGACCAGGATCCTCCCGGCTCGTGGTGGGAGGGCGACGTCGTGGACACGTGCTTCGCGCTCCTGTTCCTCAAGCGCAGCTCGTTCCGCACGGCGAACCCCGTGATCACCCCGAGCGAGTCCGGCCCCCCGCCGGCCGAGACGAAACCGTCCGGGATGGGGGAGCCGGCCCCCGGGCCGCGGTAGGCGAGCTCCCGCGCGCGGCGGTCGCTACGGCGTGAGGATGTACGTGCCGTCGAGCTCGGGCTCGCCGCCGATCTGATTGAGACCGCCCGCATAGAGCACCTGCCCGTTGCCGAGCACCGTGGCGGTGTGGTCCACCATCCCCTTCGGGAAGCGCAGGGTGGTGGGGTAGGTGCGGCTCCCGGCCGCCCCGCCCTCGACGACGAGATCGATCGAGGCGAGGAGGAACCCGCCGTTGGACTGGTCGATGCCGCCCGCCACGAGCACGTAGTCCACGCCGATCCGGGTGGCCGTGGCGTAGGCGCGCGGATTCGTCGTGGGGCTGCCGGAGTTGATCAGCCGCGTCGCGACGCGGTCGAAGTGGAGCACGTCGCCCGCGGCCTCGCCCCCGACCACGGCCACGTCCCCGCTGCCGAAGGAGGCGACCGCGACGCCGAACCGCGCCCGGTCGGCGGCGGCGGCGGCGAACGGCGTGAACGCGCCCGTCACCACGTCGAAGGTCTCCGGGCGCAGGTCGAGGTCGCTCCCGCCGACGAGCAGCCAGCGCCCGTCCAGGAGGTCGATCAGGCCGTGCGTGGCGCGGGAGTGCGACATCGGGGTCGCCCACGCCGAGAACGTCCCGGTCGCCGGATCGAAGACCTCCACCGAGTCGAGGTCCGTCAGGAAGCTCCCGTCGAGCCGGCTGCCACCGGTCACGAGCACCCGACCGTCGGGGAGGAGCCCCGCGGCATGGTCCACCCGTGCCGTCAACATGTCGCCGACCGCCGTGAACGTGCCCGCGCCGGGGTCGAAGACCTCGGCGGAGGCCTGCGTCGCGAGCTGACCGATCGACGCCTCGCGCCATCCGCCCGTCAGCAGGACGCGTCCGTCGAGCAGGCGCGTCGCCGTGTGTCCGGCGCGCGAGGCGCGCATCGTCGGGGTGAGGAGCGTGAAGGACTCGTCCGAGGGCCGGAACGTCTCGGCGCGGTTCGTGATCGCGGTGCCCGCGACGAAGCCTCCGCACATCAGCACGCGCCCGTCCGTCAGGCGCGTCGCCGTGTGGCGACGCCTCCCGATCTGGAGGGGGTGGAGCGCGACGCGCAGCGACAGGGTGGGAGGGACGGGACCGCCTCCTCCTCCGGCCGAGGTGCGGAACGTGAACGAGAGCGTGCCGCCGATGGCGTCGCCGGACGTCGAACGCAGGAGCGGCGAGGCCAGCACCTCGTGGGTGACGTTCGGCGACAGGGAGGCCGACAGGATGAACTCGAGCGCGAGGTCGCCGGAGCCCGCCACCAGGCGGGTCGTGCCCGGGACGTCGCCGACGCCCGGCACGGCGATGCGCAGGGAGGTCGCCGCCACGGACGTCCGGTCGAGCGGAAGGCTGAAGGTCACCACGACGCGCGCGAGCGTGGTGGACACGTCCGTGGCGCCGGCGACCGGCGTCGAGGCCGCGATGTGGAGCCGCGGCGTGCCGGAGCCGGGGGCGGAGCCGCCGCCTCCACAGGCCCCGGCGAGCGTGAGGCAGGCGAGAAGGGCGAGGAGCGTGCGGAGGCGGAAGGTCGGGATCATGGGGGCGCGGGGGGCCGGAGCCGCCGAACATCGTAGCCGCGGGTGCCGCGGGCGTCGGTCCGAGCCGGCGGATCGCGGGGCCGGCCCGGACGGGGGGCCCCGACGCCCGGCCTCGAGCCCGGCTC
>CAZJJQ010000168.1:0-7887 GCA_964546345.1 uncultured Planctomycetales bacterium | reverse complement strand
CCGGCGGGTCGCTCGCGAAGGCCCAGCCTCTCCGCCCTCCCCCGCGCCCCCTCCCTCCCCGACGGCGCCTCTGCGCGTCCTACGGCGCTTCCATGTCCCCGTCGGCCACCTTCTCCTGCACGCTCGCGAGGTAGTCGTCGAGCTCGGCGACGCTCTGGAAGACGTGCTGCGCGGGGAGCGCCTGCATGATCTCGAAGACGCGACGGATCGCGGGCGAGAGGTTCGTGAAGAAACACGCGCCGCCCAGCTTCTCCACGTCCTTGCGCGCCCCGACGAGGGTGCCGTAGCCCGTGCTGTTGAGGAAGGTGAGCCCCGCGAGGTCGAAGACGAGCGCGCGCGGACCCGCGGCGAGCGCGGCGCGGATGGCCTTCTGCGCCACGGGGATCCCGGCCGTGTCGAGGTCGCCGACCAGGCGGATGAGGGGGGCCTTCCCCGGGCCGCGTTCGAGGGTTTCGGCGGTCAGCGGCATGGTCGCTCCTCGGGCGGGGACGCCCGGGGGTCTTGGATACGGGAACCGCGAGCCCGGGTCAACCCTCCCGTGCGGGTGGCGGGGGGCGTGGGCGCGCCCGGGTCAGGGCGACAGCCAGCGGCCGAGGAAGGCCGCCAGGATGCGCTGGAAGAGGACGCGGTTCTCGGGGTGGCGCCAGCCGTGGCCCTCGTTCTGGAAGTAGATCGCCTCCACGGGGCGGCCGAGGCGGCGGAGCTCGGCCTCCATCTGGCGCGCCTCGCCCACCGGGACGCGCGGGTCGTTCACGCCTTGCGCGATCAGGAGCGGGGCCTTGATGGCGGCGACCTTGTGGAGGGGGGAGAGGGAGCGGAGGAGGGCGCGGTCGGTGAGCGGGCCATATTCCGCTTCGCGGAGCGCGCGGCGGTAGGGGGCCGTGTTCTCGAGGAACGTCTCGAAGTTCGAGATCCCGACCGACTCGGCGCCGGCGGCGAACGTGGTGGGGTACTCGGCGAGGAGCGCGAGGACCATGTAGCCGCCGTAGGAGCCGCCCTGCACCGCGATGCGCCGGGGGTCGGCGAGGCCCTCGGCCACCAGCCAGTCGGCGGCGGCCTTCGCGTCCTTCACGGCGTCCAGGCGTCTCGGCCCGTTGTCGAGGTCGCGGTACGCGGTGCCGTAGCCCGTGCTGCCGCGGACGTTGGGTGCCAGCACGCCGTAGCCGAGGGAGAGGAGGTACGCGCGCTCCCCGTGGAAGCCCGGGCGATCCTGGCCCTCGGGGCCTCCGTGGATCGAGAGGACGAACGGCAGGCCTTTCGGCTCCCGGCCACGGGGGAGGTAGAGCCACGCCGGGATGGAGCGGCCGTCGAACGTGGGGTAGGTGACCGCCTTCGGCGCGTCGGGCAGGTCGGCGGGGCGGAGCGCGCCGAGGTCGGGGCGCACGACGGGGGCCCACGCCTTCGAGCCGGGATCGAGGCGGAGGATCGTCCCCGGGTCGTCGGGGGCGGTGCGGGTCACGAAGAGGCGGCCCTTGGCGTCGAGGCGCGCGCCGGACAGGACGCCGCCGAGCGGGGGGATGCGGCCATCGGGATCGACCGTGTTCGTCCCGAGATCGATCACGTGGAGGCGGCTCCCCCCGTCCCGGTTCTCCGTGACGACGAGGCGTCGCCCGTCGGGCGACGCCGTCAGCTCCTCGTGCTCGCCCGCATCCTGTCCGCCCTCCTTCCCGTCCTGCGGCGTGGCCGTGGGGACGAGGATCCGCCAACCCGACGCCAGGTCCCACACGAACGGGCGGCGGTGCTCGCCCGTGCCCCGATCGGTCAGATAGGCCACCCGGCTGCCCGCGCCGAGGAACGTCGCCCGCCCTGGCGCGGCCGGCTCGCCGCCGGGGCGCGCGTCGAGCTCCTGGAACGAGCGACTCCGCCAGTCCCACAGGTACAGGGACCGGTCGAAGTTCGCTCGCTCGCGCGCGAGGAGGAACCGCTGCCCGCCGGCCGCGACGTCCTCGATGGCCCACGGCCCCGCCGGCACGCCGAGGGGCTCGATCAGGCCGTCCGGGATCGACGCCGTCCACAGGGACCAGGCGCCGCGCTCGTCGGCGTTGTTGCGGTAGAAGATGCGGTCGCTCTCCCGCGCCCACACGACGCTGCCGTGCTGAACGCCCTTGCTCCCGGAGAGAAGGACCGCCTCGGGCTTCTCCGCGGCGACGTCGATGAGGAACAGGTCGTAGTTCTCGTCCCCGCCCTGGTCGTACCCGACCACCACGCTCCCGCCGTCGGGGGACGGCACGCTCAGCCCCACCGCCACCATGCGATCGGTGAGTTGCGTCTCGGTCGTGCCGGTGGCGTCGGTCACGAAGAGCTGGGTCACACCCCGGCTCCGGCGGGTGAAGAACACGTGCGCTCCGTCGTCGGAGATCCCGACGAGCCCTGCCCCGGCGGCGAAGAGGAAGGGGGAGGGATCGGGCGCCTTCGCCGCGGCGTCGAGGAGACTGGGGGATACGCCTGCGGCGGAGGGGGAGGCGGGGGATGTGGGGGGCGCCGGGGCGACGGGCCCCGAGGGCGGCGCAGGGGGGGGCGGTCCCGGTGGGCCGTCCCCCCGGGCCGGGCCGCCTGGCCCGAGGAGGAGCGCGAGACAGGCGAGCCCGCGGGTGAAATGTCGTAGGTCCATGCCGACAACCTACCGGATCGCCTTCGCGACGTCCGCCGGGAACGGTAGAACACCCGCCCATGAGCACCCGCCCCCCCGCGATCCTCGCCCTCGCCGATGGCAGCCTCTTCCGCGGCACTGCGTTCGGCGCCCACGGGGAGCGCTCGGGGGAGGTGGTGTTCAACACCTCGATGACCGGCTATCAGGAGATCGCCACCGACCCGTCCTACACGGGCCAGATCGTGACCCTCACCTACCCCCAGATCGGGAACACGGGCGTCAACCGGGACGATCCGGAGTCGGGACGGCCCTACATCGAGGGGCTCGTGATCCGAGAGCTCTCGCCGGTGGTTTCGAACTACCGGGCGACGGGCGACCTCCACGAGTACCTGAAGGCGGCCGGGGTGGTGGGCATCGACGGGATCGACACGCGCCGGCTGGTGCGCCGTCTCCGCATCGACGGGGCCATCAACGGCGTGCTCTCGAGCGTGGACCTCGACCCGAAGAGCCTGCTGTCGAAGGCGAAGGCCGTCCCGGACATGAACGGGCTCGACCTCGTGAAGAAGGTCTCGACGGCTACCGCGAGCCGCTGGACCGAGGGCTATCCGAAGGAGCTGGCCCCCGACCTCGGGATCGCGTCGGACGGGAAGCGTTACCCGATCGTCGCGATCGACTACGGGATGAAGCGCAACATCCTGCGCAGCCTCGTCGCGTGCGGGTTCGACCCGTGGGTCGTCCCGGCGAGCGAGCGCGCCGAGGCGATCCTCGAGCGCAAGCCCGCGGGCGTGTTCCTGAGCAACGGTCCCGGCGACCCCGCGGCGGTCACGTACGCGATCGCGACGCTGAAGAAGCTGCTCGGCAAGACGCCCATCTTCGGGATCTGTCTCGGCCACCAGCTGATGGCCCTCGCGGCGGGCGCCAGGACGTACAAGCTCAAGTTCGGCCACCGCGGCGGCAACCAGCCCGTGATGGACCTCGAGACGGGCCGCGTCGAGATCACCAGCCAGAACCACGGGTTCGCCGTGGACGTGCCGTCGCTCGGGAAGACCGGCTTCCGCGCGACGCACACGAATCTGAACGACGACACGAACGAGGGCATCGCGAGCGACGATCTGGCGGCCTTCGCCGTCCAGTACCACCCCGAAGCCGCGCCCGGGCCCCACGACGCCCTCCACCTCTTCACGCGTTTCCGCCGCATCGTCGAAGGCGGCTCCCGCGTCCCCGCCGCCGCTCGCTGAGCGCCGGCCCGCGGCGTCGGTCGTCCCCGTCCGTCGAATGGTGTCCGCCAGCGGATGTCTGACACCTTCTGATCAGCGGGCGTCCGCCGGTGTCCGCCAGCGGGTGTCTGACACCTTCGGGTCGACGACGGGAGCCCCAGGCCCACATGGCGCGAGCCCTGCCCCCGCCGCCCCCGGGATTCCCCCCCCGGACCGCGGGCCGACGGACGTTCCCGCTAGGGTCCGGGCCCGACGCTGATAAACTGCCTCTTTAACCGGAGGCTTCGGCCCGGCCATGGCAGTCACCTGCGTTTTCGGCATGCAGTGGGGGGACGAGGGAAAGGGTCGGATCATCGACCTTCTCGCGGCCCAGAGCGACGTGGTCGTGCGCTACCAGGGCGGCGCGAACGCCGGCCACACCGTGATCGTCGGGGAGGAGAAGTACGTCCTCCACCTGCTCCCGTCCGGGGTGCTCCACCCCGGGGTGCTGAACGTGATCGGCAATGGCGTGGTGGTGGACCCGTGGACCCTTCTCGAGGAGGTCGAGGACCTGCGGCGGCGCGGGTTCGACCTGTCCGGGCGCCTGCTCGTCTCCGATCGTGCCCACGCGATCCTGCCCTACCACAAGTTCATGGACCGGGCGCTCGAGGCGCTGCGCGGGGACGCGTCGCTCGGGACCACGAGCCGCGGGATCGGGCCCGCCTACGCCGACAAGTACACCCGCGACGGGATCCGGGTCGCCGACCTCCTGCGTCCCGACGAGCTCCGGCCGAACCTGCTCCGCAACCTCGCCTCGCGCAACGAGATCCTGCTCAAGGCCGGCCTCGAGCCCCTCGACCCGCAACAGGTGCTCGACGACACCCTCGCCATCGGCAAGCGCCTCGAGCCCTACATCGCGGACACCGTCACGCGGCTCCTCGACCTCCACGACCAGGGGAAGCGGATCCTGTGCGAGGGCGCGCAGGCCTTCGCCCTCGACGTGGACCAGGGCTCGTACCCGTTCGTGACCTCGAGCAGCACGGGCGTCAACGGGGTGGCCCCGGGCACCGGGCTGCCGCCGTCCTCCATCGCGAAAGTGCTCGGCGTCGTCAAGGCCTACTCGACGCGGGTCGGGGCCGGCCCCTTCCCCACGGAGGACGTGGGCCCCGCGGGCGAGCACATGGGGGTTCGCGGGCGCGAGGTCGGCGCGACGACGGGACGCAAGCGCAAGTGCGGCTGGTTCGACGCCGTGATCGCGCGGAGGGCCGTCCGCACCCAGGGGGTCGATGGCGTGGCCCTCATGAAGCTCGACGTGCTGTCCGGCCTCGACCAGCTGAAGGTCGCCACGGCGTACGAGGTGGACGGCCGTCGCGTGGACGTCCCTCCCGCCAGCGCCGCCGTCTGGCGCCAGTGCCGGCCGGTCTACGAGACCTTTCCCGGGTGGCGCGAGGACCTGTCGGCGATCCGTCGGTTCGAGGACCTGCCCCGCGAGGCGAAGGTCTTCGTGCGTTTCCTCGAGGCGCAGATGGGCGTGCCGCTCGAGATGATCAGCGTCGGGGCCGAGCGCTCCCGCATCATCCACCTCGGCGCCAACGCCCCGGCCCCGGCCTGATCGACGGCTGCCGGAGAGCCGGGCGCCGCTCGCAGGTCTCCCGGTAGGCCTCCACGCCTCGTGGTTCCGCTTCCGGGGGCAGGGGGGGCCGCGTCGCTCCCTCCTCGGGTGCTCTCCTTGGGGGGCGGGCGTCGGCCCGCCCCCGAGGCCCCTGCGGGGTTCGGCCGCGGTCCCGACGGGTCGGAGGCTCCCGGCGTCGTGGGCCCCGTCCGTCCGTCGGGGAGGAGGGCGGGTCGATCGTCCGCCCCCGATCCGATGGGGTCCGACACCTTTGGTTCGTTTGCCGCCCGGGGGTGGGCCGGGTAGCCTAGCCCGCGTCCGAGTCGGGGTCCCGGGGGCCGTCCCGGGGAGCCCGCCCGGATCGTTCGGGGGCCCGCCCCCCGCCGCCCCCCTCCTCCGCCGACCCTTCCCCCGACCCGCTCCCGGACCCGCCCCGTCCCCATGGCCGACCTGCCCCGTCACGTCGCGATCATCATGGACGGCAACGGGCGCTGGGCGGAGGCGCGAGGCCAGCGTCGCATCAAGGGGCACCGGGCGGGGGCCGAGAGCGTGCGGGCCGTCACGCGCCACGCCGCGCGGCTCGGCCTCGAGCAGCTGACGCTCTTCGCCTTCTCCACCGAGAACTGGAAGCGGCCGCGCCACGAGGTGACCTACCTCTGGCGGCTGCTGCGCCGGTACCTCGTCGAGGAGCGCGGCGAGCTGATGGACAACGGGATCCGGCTCACGGCGATCGGTCGCCTCGACGAGCTGCCCGGGCACGTACGCCAGGCGCTCGACGAGACGCGCCGGCTCACGGAGGCCAACCCGAAGATGACCCTGTGCCTCGCCCTCAACTACGGCGGGCGCACCGAGATGGTGGACGCCGCCCGTCGCGTCGCGCAGGACGTCGCCGCGGGCCGCCTCGCCCCCGAGGCCATCGACGAGGCGGCGCTCGCCGCGCGGATGTACCAGCCCGGCATGCCGGCGCTGGACCTCCTCGTGCGCACGGCCGGCGAGCAGCGCGTCAGCAACTTCCTGCTCTGGCAGCTCTCCTACGCGGAGATCTGCGTGGTGGACACGCCCTGGCCCGACTTCCGCGAGGAGGAGCTCGAGGCGGTCCTCGCCGAGTACGGCACGCGCGAGCGGCGGTTCGGCGGGCTGGTGCGGAAGTAGATCGCCCCATGACCGACGCGTCCGCGCCGCGGCCTTCGAAGCGGAAGGCCCTCCTGATCCGCCTCACCGTGGCGCCCGCCGTGCTGGCCGTCGTGCTCGGGCTCCTCTTCTGGCACGACCGCTCGGGCTCCTCGGCGCCCACGGACGTCGTCCTCCTGCTCCTCGCGGCGGGCGCGGCCTACGAGGTGGCGGCCATGACCGCGAAGGCCGGCCGCCCCGCCGACCTGCGCGTGGCCGTGGGCTTCGCCGCCGCGCTCGCGGGCCTCGGGCTCCTCGCGCCGGCCGATCCGGCGCTGCGCGGGCAGGTGCGGTCGCTGCTCGTCGCGGCGGCGGTCCTCGTCGCGTTCGTCCCGCACCTGCGCACCCCTCGCCCGGGCGACCTCGACCGCCTCCTCGCCACCGTCTTCCCGATCGTGTACGTCGGCTACCTCTTCGGGCTCCTCCGCGAGGTGGGTGACGGGCCCCTCGGCGCCCGCCGCATCGCCTTCACCGTGGTCGCCTCGAAGGCGAGCGACATCGGCGGCTGGATCGTCGGCAAGTCCCTGGGCCGCCACAAGATGATCCCGTCCGTGAGCCCCGGGAAGACGTGGGAGGGCACCGCGGGCGGGCTCGCGTTCTCCGCGGGCGCCGCCGCGGGCGTCCTCGCCGTGGTGGGACCGCTCCCCGGCCTCGTGACCTCGACCGGCGAGGCGCTCGTGCTCGGGCTCTGCCTCGGGGCGGCGTCGATCTTCGCGGGGCTCACCCAGAGCGCGCTCAAGCGCCGCTGCGGCGTCAAGGACTCGAGCGCCCTCCTCCCCGAGATGGGCGGCGTCCTCGACATGATCGACTCGATCCTCCTCGCGGCCCCGGTCGCCTGGCTGTGGTCCCTCCTCCGGTAGAATCCCGGTCCGGACCCAGGAGCCCCGATGGCCGAGCGACAGATCCCGGTGGAGGACGCCCAGGAGCAGCGCCTCCTCTTCGGCTCCATGGACCGCAACCTGCGCGCGATCCGCGAGCGCTACGGCGTCGCCGTGACCGTCCGCCGGGGGACCCTCCGGGTCGCCGGCGACGACGACGAGGCGGTCCGCGAGGTCTCCCGGCGCATCGCCTCCGCGCTCGAGCGCGCGCGGGATGCGGACGACCCTCCCACCGACGGCGAGATGTTCTCCCTGCTGCTCGACGACCCGACCGATCCCGCGGTCGATCCGCGCCGGGGGCGGGAGCGCCCCGACGCCCGCCACGGGTTCGCGCGGCCGGGCGACGCGAGGTCGCGCGACGGGGGCCATCGCGAGGCCGGCGCCCACGACCGGGGCCATCGGGACGGGGGGCACGGCGGCGGGCACGCCGACCGTCACGGC
>CAZJJQ010000167.1:0-7934 GCA_964546345.1 uncultured Planctomycetales bacterium | reverse complement strand
CCGTCACCTCGCGAGTGGCGGGGCTCGGGTCGGCGGCCCCGAGGCCGTCGCTGCAGAGCAGCCGCACCACGAAGGCGCCGACGTGATCGAACCTCACGTTGCCGGGGTTCGCGGCGGTGCTGGGGGCGATCGCGGGATCGCCGAAATCCCACTGGAACGCGAGCCCGTCGAGCCCCTCGGGATCGTTGCAGCTGCCCGCGAAGGAGACCGCGTTCCCGACCTCGACGGTGACGTCGCTCGCCGGAGTCTCGATCACGGCGTTCGGCGGCACGTTGAGCCGGGTCGCCGCAGCGAGCGCATCCACGCGCCCGAACCCGTAGGTCGCGTCGAAGCCGGTGTCGCCGAGATCGACGCTGCTCGCGCGCAGCGCGGCGCCGACCTCGCTCGGCGTGTGGAGGCCGCCGATCACGAGCGCCGCCACTCCCGCCACGTGCGGCGCCGCCGCCGAGGTGCCGTAGAACGGCGTCGGGAAGCCGCCCGCCCCCGTCACCGCGACGCCGTCCACCGCGACCACGTCCGGCTTGGGCCGAGAGTCCTGCGCGGGGAAATAGATCAGCGACGGACCGCGCGAGCTGAACGACTCGATGTCGTCGTTGCCCGGGTCGCCTGCCGCGATCGCGCCGGCGGCGAGAACGCCCGCGACCGCCGGATGACCGACGACGCTCCCGTCCTGCGGCCCTACGCGCCGCCGCCGGGTCCAGACCGCTCGGGGGGAGTTCCGCGCACGGGTCCGGCAGGGGCGGGCGCGCGCGGGCGGCCCCACCTCGGCGTCCGATCCCTCGCCCTCCTCCTCGCCGCCGCCGTCCTCTTCGGTTCGGTGCGAAGCCTCGTCGCGGGGAAGGCGTCTCCCTCCGAGGTCGCCACGGCCTTCGGGCCCGGGACCCGCGGTCGGGTGGAGGCGCTCCGCGACCGTCTCGCGCTCGGGCTGCTGTCGCTGCGGATGCCGGAGAGCGACTGGTCCCCCCGCCCCCGGGACGTGGACGTGGACCCGCTCGAGCGGCGGGAGGTCACGGCGCTGTCGGTCGCCGCCCTCGCCGCCGCCCGGCGCCTCGGGTCCCCGGTGCCGGACCTCGACGAGGCGGTCCTCTCCGGCAAGGCGGAGCTCTTCCGGCTGCGCCGCCGCGGGAAGGGTTCCGAGGCCCCCGTGGTCAACCCGAGCCGCAACCTGTCGATCCGGGGCATGGCCTGCGCGGTGATCGCGATGTCCCTGGCGGCGGATCCGGCGGATGCGGCGCGGTGGCCGTTGGCGGTGGACACGCTCCTGCGGCTCACCGAGCCGGGGCCCCCGGTGGGGGGGTGGGCCCACGGCGTGGCCGCGCGGGCGTTCGGGGAAATCCTCGAGTCGGGCCGAGGCCGCCTCCTGGGCCCCGAACCAAGGACGAAAGTCCCGGTTCGTGTCGCGCAATCTCAACGCGACTGCCACGACCCCCGGGTGGCCTCGGCCCTTGCGGCCGTCTTTCGCGGGGGATACGACCCCGCCGGAGCCTCCCCCTCGGAGGTCCTGTCCGCCTGTCTGGACGCGCCCCTCGAGTGGGGAGGGGAGCAGACGGACCTGCGCTCCTGGCTGATGCGGGCGTGGCTCGCGCGGCGCCTCCCCGGCGGCGACCGCTGGTTCGCCGAGGCGTTGCCCCTGCTCGAGGGCGCGGTGGACACCTCCGGGGTCATCCCGGGGTCCTTCTACGGCGACCCCGCTTCCCGGACCGCCTGCGCCCTGCTGATCCTGTACGAAGGGGCGCGGCCGGGCGGGATCCCCCGGTAGAGCTGGCCCCCAGCTTCCCGGAACTCCCCGGAACTCCCCGAAACTCCCCTGAACCGGCGCCGCCGGGCTGCGTTGGACCTGACGGCCGAAGGTTCCTACAATGCGCGCTGGGTCGTCCCCCGCGCGCGCGGTCAGGGCCCCTCGACCGCCTGGTGCGGCCCCCCCCGGGGGAGCCCTCCGCCAGGCGCTTTCCGTCCGCAGCACCTTCGACCCGTCACGTACGACCCGTTGAACCGTTTGGATGCGCGGTGGGGCCCTCCCCATCCGCCCGGAGCTCGCCCGATGGCCCGAGAGGAACGCAGAGAGTTTCAGCAGAACTTCATCGAACAGGGCGGTGACTTCAACGAGCAGCTCTACAACGCGCTCCGGAAGAGCCCGTGGTGGATGATCTCGATCGCCGTCCACGTCCTCCTGTTCGTGATCTCCTCCATGTTCCAGACGGACGCGCCGCCGGTCGTCGTGGCGCCCCCGATGGCGACGAACATGGCCGCGGCCGCCGAGCCGCCGCCGGAAGAGGACGTCCCGCCCACGCCCGAGGAGACCGAGCAGGTCCACCAGACGGACGTGGTCGCGAAGGAGCCCACGATCAAGGACGCGGAGCTGTCCGACCACAACGAGACGGACAACGACCTCCCCACCGAGGAGTCCCTCGGCGAGGGCGGCATCTCCGACGCGCCGTTCGAGGGCCCGTCCACGAACGGCCTCATCGGCATCGGCGGCGGCGCCGGCGGCGCCTTCAAGGGCCGCGGCGGTCACCGCAACCTGCGCGCGGGCGGCGGCGGCAAGAAGGCCGACGACGCCGTCGAGGACGCGCTCCGTTGGCTCGCCGCGCACCAGTCGCCGGACGGCGGGTGGGAGTGCGAGGGCTTCTTCAAGTACTGCGACGGCAAGGTGATCTCGGGCGAGGGCCCGGACGGCCGCGGCAAGGCGATGTACGACGTCGGCGTGACGGGCATGGCGCTCCTCGCGTTCCTCGGCGCCGGCTACACGAACCGCTCCGAGGGTCCCTTCGGCAAGGTCGTCGGCAACGGGCTCAAGTACCTGCGCAACGTCCAGGACGCGGAAGGCGCCTTCGGCAACCGCTCCACCGGTCACTTCGTCTACAACCACGCCATCGCCTCCCTCGCGATGGTCGAGGCGTACGGCATGACCGGGTCGGCGATCTACAAGAGCCCGACGCAGAAGGCGCTCGACTTCATCGCCATCTCGCGCAACCCGTACTTCGCGTGGCGCTACGGCGTGAAGCCGGGCGACAACGACTCGTCCGTGACCGGCTGGATGATGATGGCGCTCAAGAGCGCCAAGCTCATCAACTCGGCCGACGTCAAGGCGAACAAGCCGCCGTCCCTCTCGCTCGACGAGGAGGCGTTCGACGGCATCAAGGCGTGGATCGACAAGATGACCGACCCCGGCTACGGGCGCGTCGGCTACCAGCAGCGCGGCTCGGGCCCCGCCCGTCCGACGGACCTGGTGGACAAGTTCCCCGCCGAGAAGTCCGAGTCGATGACCGCCGTGGGCATGCTCGCCCGCATCTTCCTCGGGGAGAACCCGAAGACCTCCGAGCCCATCAAGAAGGGCGCCGACCTCTGCGTGAAGCTCGTGCCGACGTGGAACGCCAACGACGGCTCGATCGACATGTACTACTGGTACTACGCGACCCTCGCGATGTTCCAGGTCGGCGGCGAGGCCTGGAAGAAGTGGGAGGCGGCCATGAAGCCCGCCATCGTGGACACGCAGCACAAGGACACCGACTTCTGCATGTACAAGGGCAGC
Source organism: uncultured Planctomycetales bacterium (assembly GCA_964546345.1). Taxonomy (GTDB): domain Bacteria; phylum Planctomycetota; class PLA2; order PLA2; family JAEUHO01; genus JAYTCP01. The sequence continues at coordinate 4,402 of CAZJJQ010000167.1, read as the reverse complement.
TGGGATCCGCTCGACCCCTGGGGGCCGGACGGCGGGCGCGTCTACTCGACGGCCTGCATGGCCCTCTGCCTCGAGGTCTGGTACCGCTACGACAAGGTGTTCGGCGCGATGCACCCCCACTACCCTCCCGGCGCGTGGCCCCCCCCCCACCCCCGGGGCCTCTCGCGCCCCTCCCCGCCGGCCGAAACCCCCGAGGTACCGCCCGCCGGTTCGTTTGCGTCGCGTGCCGGACGACGGGGCGCCGGCCGTCGGGGCTTCGCGGCGGGCGAAGGAGGCACGGGAGGGTGGGGGCGCGGGGGAGGGAGGCCCTCGACGTGGCCGCGAGGGAGCCGCCAGGGAAGCTGCCCCGAAACGCACGGCCCCCGGTGCCGCCTTGGGGATCGATGTCGGTGGATGGACTCCTCCGGCAGACACGGGTCTCGGGTCGTGACGGGCGGCGGAGGGCAGGGAGCCGGCTCCCGCCTGCGCCCGCCGGGCGGCCCACCGGGAGGATCGCCATGGGTCGGTGTCGGCAGCTGGGGCGGTGGGTGGCGGTGGGGTGTCTCTCGACGCTCCTCGCCGGGTGCGGCCTGTTCGAGAGCGACGAGTCGTCGGTGTCCCCGGGCGGCGGCGGAGGGCCTCCGCCTCCTCCCCCGCCCGCCGCCCCGGCGCTGGTGAGCGCGGCGCCGGAGCCCAGCCTGCCGGTCGGCGTCGATCCGGTGCCGGCGGCCTCTCCGACGCCGATGCGGCTGACGGGCACGACCCTGCCCGTCGGTGGCGATCCCTCGCTCGTGGCGATCCGGTTGACGACGACGGCGTTCGTCTTCTTCGGAGGGACCGCGGCGAGCCTCGAGACCTCGGCGACCGCGGCGACGCCCACCACGGTGGACTTCGTGGCCCCCCCCGCGACCCTCGTCGCGAGCGACACCGCCGTCGTCTCGGTCACGGCCCTCTTCCCGGACGGCACGGTCCTCACGCTGCCGTCGGCCTTCACGTACCTCGCGCCCGCGCTCCACGCGGTGACGGGCGTCGAGCAGGGGCTGCCCGGGGCCTCGGGCATCCTCAATCCGACGCTGGCGGCGGGTACGCCTGCGGCGCCCCTCCACCTGTTCGCCCGAGCCGGCGGGGACCCGTTCGTGCTCAACCCTGCGCCCGGGCGCACGTTCGGGCCGCTCCCCGTCCCTCCGGCGGGGACGGGGCTGGGCGTCGTGGACGTGCGGCTCGTCACCCCGGGCTCCGCCGTCTGGCCCGGCGGCCACGACTCCGTGACGACGACGGGGGAGCTCGTCTCCAACGGCACCTTCTGGGAGATCCGGGGCACGATGCCCGGCGACCTCTCGGATCCCTCCACGGGCCCCGTCGCCCTGGACGCCTCGGTCAGCGTCGTGTTCGAGGACGGCGGGCTCCAGACGCTGCCCTCGTCGCCCGCCGGGGTGGGCGCCCGCCTCGTGCGGACGACGCAGCGGGTCTTCGCGGTCACCGCGGGCGGTGTCGTTCGCGCCTTCGGGCAGGACCCGGGGGTCGCGGGGGTGAGCGTCTCCGTGGACGGTGATCCGAGCGGGTCGGGGCCGCTCGCGCTCGATGCCGAGCGCAACCGGCTCTACGTGGCGAACGGCGCCCTGATCGACGTGTTCGACACCGCCCGTGCCGCGGAGGGCTCCCCGGCGCCGACGTACGGCGCGCGCCTGCACGCCCCCGGGTCGCCGCTCCCCACGATCCTCACGATCCCCGGCGCCGCCGTCCGCAGCCTCGCCATCGACCCCGCCGATGGCTGCGTCTGGGCCACGAGCGACCTCGGGGTCCACGTGGTGGATCCGTTCCTGCCGGGCGCTCCCGTCGTGACCGTGCCGGTGCCCCCGGGCCTCGGGGCGACGACGCACGCCGACCGCGTGGTGTCCATGGCCGCCTCCGGCGAGATGCTCGTCTCGTTGTGGGACGGCGCCGGCTCGCCGGGGACCGAGGGGTTCCTGCTGTTCGATGCGTCGTCGCGCACGATGCTCGGCTTCTACCCCGTCGCGGGCATGAGCCCGTCCCAGGCGACCATCGGCGGAGCGGGGGTGAGCCTGGGCTCCGGGACTCGTCTGGCCGTCAGCGACGGCACCATCAACGGCAACCAGGGGGGGGTCGCGATCGCCAACAACCTGCTCACCAGCAACCGCCCCGCCGCGACGGGCGCCGTCTGGAACCGGGAGTTCGCCGTGAAGCCCTCGGCTTCGGGCGCGAGCCGCGTGTTCCTGTTGTTCGAGAACACCGGGCCCACGACCGGCACCGTCGTCGCCGTGAACGCGGTGAACGGAACCATCAACGGCGTTCCGGACGGGCTCGCCTCGGGTGTGGAGCTCTCGATGCCGATGGACTGGGTCCAGGTGCTCGACCTGCCCTCGGGCGGAACGACCGTGTCCCAGGGGCTCAACGCCGGCGCGTATCCTCTGGGGGTGAACGCGTTGACGGGGCCGGGCGACGGCGAGCGGGGCTCCATCGCCTACGACGCGACGCGCAACCTGATCCTCGTCCACGCCGCGGCGACGGGAGGCACGTCGGGCTTCACCTTCGTCAACATCAAGGGCAGCCTGACGCCGAGCGCGCCCTCGGGCCCTCCCTACTCCGCGGGCTCCTTCCACGTGAGCTCGGCGGCGCTCGCGGCGCTCATCAACAACGCGCTGACGCTGGGCACCGTGATCAACACGCCGAGCACGTTCCAGTCCGGGGTCGTCCCCACCCAGGACCACCTGCGCGTCCTGTCGGCGCCCGGGGCGGGGAGCACGAACAACGGCCAGGGCAACCTCTCGGTGGTGCCGCCGACGCTTCGTGGGAATCCGACCCTCGGGGCCCCGCGCGGCACCGCTCAGCGCACGGCCGACGTCCTCCTCTGCGACGGCGTCGCGGGCGCGCCCAACGGCACCTGGTACCTCTTCGGGGCGCCCGCCGCCGCGGACCTGACGGAGTGCGACTACGACGGCACCACGGTGGGCACGGCGACGGCCGCGGGGGTCGCTCCGCTTCCGGCCGGCCCGGCGTCGCCGGCTGCGGCCGTCAGCTCTCCCTGATCCCACGAGGCCCCTCGGGTCCCTCTCCGGCGGCCGGAACCCCCGGGTTCCGGCCGCCGGCCCGTTGGCCGCAGGCCGTGACGACCGGGTGACCCGGCGCCGGGGGATCCCCGGTACGATCCCGGGATCCCCGGAGCCCCGATGACCGACTCGCCCCTCCGTCGTGTGGCCCGCCGGGCCCCGCGCTTCGCTTCGCCCCTGCTCGGGACGCTGCTGCTCGGGGCGCTGCTGCTCGGGGCCTGCGGCCTCGACGCCGCGACGCCCACCTTCATCAAGGTGGACAACTCCGCGCTCAGCGTGGACTCGATCGTCAAGACGTCGATGCGGGTGCCCGGGGGGCGCAACCTCCTCGACTTCAGCCTGCGCGTGGACATCGGCCAGAACGTCCGGATCGAGAACCACGGCATCGAGCCCAGGGTCTACTCCATCTGGGCGTACTACCTGCAGGGGTACGTGACGCGGCCCCAGGCCATGAACGTCACGGAGTCCACCAACTACCTGACGGGGGGCAAGCCGGAGACGACGCGCGAGGGCTCGATCTCGTTCCTGCGGGGACCGAGCGACTTCGCGCCGCTCGCGGGCGCCTGGGACGGCGTCCTCCGTCGCGCCGACGGCACGGTCGTCGTCGTCGCGGCGACCTTCAACGGCACGGGCGGGATCACGGCGTGGGGCGAGACCCCCGGGACATCCACCACGGGCGCGGTCGTTCATCCCGGCGAGGCGGCGTACCGGTTCGACCTCAACGACGGGCGTTCGATCGTCGCCGACGTGGACACGAACACGACCCACCTCGCGCTATTCGAGGGCGACGACGTGATCGGGGTCCTCGAAATGGCGCCCCCCGCCGCCCCCGTCTTCACCCAGGCCGACCTGGCCGGCACCTGGAAGGGCACCCGTCTCCTCCTCTCGGGCACGGTGCCCGACCTGACCGAGCTCCGTCCCGTGACCGGGACCACCTCCGCCACGGGCGCGCTCGCGCTCCTCGACGACGCGGGGCTCCACCTCGCCTCGACCGCCGACCTCCTGCTCGACAACTCCGCGGCGGGGCTCTACGTCGGCACCGCGGGGGACGAGCTGATCTCGGCCTCTACGTGCCGCGCGTTCCTCTCGCGCGACCTCTCCCTGCTCGTGCTCACCTACGGCACGGGCGCGCCCGCGCAGCGCGCGTTCGTCTCGCTGCACCGCGTGCCGTAGCTCGGCGTCGGTCCCGCCGCGCCCCTCGGCGCGTGCGTGGGGCCTTCCCTCGCGGTGGGTGCGTTCCGGGCCCGGGGCGCACGGGGGAGGGCGGGGCGGCGGGCGAGCCGCGGACGTACGCGGGCGCGCACCGCGCGCGCATCGCCGCCTTTTTCCGCTACGGTCCTCGCCGCCCGCGTCCG
>CAZJJQ010000166.1:0-7957 GCA_964546345.1 uncultured Planctomycetales bacterium | reverse complement strand
GAGCCGACCCGCGCCCGGGCGCCCCCCCGGGGGGCCGGCGGGGCCGTGGCGGGGGGGGGGGGGGGGGGGTGGGGCCCGTCCCCCGTCCCCCGTCCCCCGTCCGTCGTGCCCCGTCCCCCGTCGCCCCCCGCCTCCCCCGCGGGATCGCCGCCGTGGGACGGTGGCCGGGGCGCGTCGCGGTTTCCTCGGGAGAGGGGCACCCGCGACGGCGAGAGAAGGACGTGGTTCCAGGCCATGGAGATTCCCGAGCGGCCTGCGTACGGCGGATTCCCTCCCCGTCGCCCGACGTTCGCAACAGGGTGGCTCCGCGCCCCCCTTCCCTCGCCGCTCCCTTCCTCCTCCTCGCGCTCGCCGTCCTCCTCTCGGGGTGCACCGCGCCCTGCTCCCGGCTCGACTGGCGCTGCCTCGACGCGTGCGGCCCCGCCGACGCGGCGGAGGCCTCCGACGTGGAGGGAGCCGCCACTCGCGCGCTCGAGCCCGGCCGCGGGGCCGCTCCCGGCGACGAGCGCGGCCCCGGGGGCTTCGTCCCGCGCCGCGACGCACGCAGCTTCTACTCCGCGGGCGGAGGGCGGCTCTGGTACTACCTCAACCACTACTACTGGGCGCCGTCGGGAGTGCCGACGAAGGACCTGTGGATCCGCGCCGAGGTCGTCGAGGAGTTCCGCGGGCTGCGGCGCTGGCCGGACGGGCGGCCGGTGGACGGTCCGCCCCCGAAGGTCACGCGGGAGTACTGGGCGGTGGGGGCGTCCGGTCGCACGGTCACGATCGACAACCACAAGGACTTCTGGCTCCTCCGCGACGCGTACTGCGCGGGGGAGATCCATGTCGCGGTCACCCTCGAGCTCGGACGGCTCTCCGTGCGGGATGCGGGGGGAGCGTGGGGCGCTCCGTCGGCGCCGTACGTGCTCGAGGAGCGCAGCTTCGGCGACGGCCGCGGCATCGGGCGGGAGGCCGCGCGGTTCGAGCCGCACCCTCGGCAGCCGACGACGGCCTGGGAGTACCGCGTGCCCTGGGCGTCGTGTCCCGCGCGCATGACGCGCAGCTCCTGGGCCGAGCTGGAGGTCCCCGCGTGGGTCCGGGTCGATCGCCCGCTCCCCGCCCGCCCGCCTGCGCCTCGGCCCCCGGTGACGACCGGCGACTGACGGCCATCGCGACCTCTTCCTGAAGGACGAGACCGCCGAAGGAGCCGATCTCACGACAGGCACCTGTGGGGGCCCCTGCAGTCCCCTTCATGAAGAGCTCGGGCCAGGGGCCCAGGAACCCAAGAGTTCGAGCACTGCGGGCTCGCGCGCGCGCCATGCCCGGGGAGCGCCAGGTCGTGGACGTGGGGGGCGGCGGGGGGAGGCAGCCTCCCCGGCCGTTCAGGCACCCGCGGCGGATCGGAACGTCTTCGAGCGGCCGTGTTTCCCGGCGTCGCGGATCATCCACGTCTCGCCCCGGAAGCCGGAGTCGATCAGGCGCGCAAGGGTCGGGTGCGCCGGTACGGGGCCGATCTCGCAGGCATCGAGCGCGGGGTCGAAGGCGTAGAAGCGGGCCTCGCCCTCGAGGCGCGCGTGGAACCACCGTCCCCGGGTGCGGGCGGCACCGGGGCGCGACGGGAGATGGATGCGGCCTTCGAACAGGTCGCCGGCCGTACGGAGCGGTTCGCGCGGGCGCGCGTCGGCGGGAAGGCCGAGCGCCAGGCGGAGCACCCGGACCGATCCGACCCGCACCTCGAAGCCGGTGGCCGGCGCCTCGTCGAGGGCGACGTGCGCGTGCACGTAGGGGGTGCGGAAGACGCGGCGTTCGATGAAGGCGAAGAGCCGCGAGGAGTTGAACGCCTGACTGAGGAAACCCGCGGGGGCGCCGTCGGGCGAGGCGACCCCGACGGAGAGGACCGCTTCGCGGAACCTCTTGCCCTTGAAGGAGGACGCGATGGCGCTCAAGAGGATCCGTGCACGACCCTCGGACTCGGCCGGCGCGAGCCCTTCCGCCCGCAGGACGTCACGCCAGGGGGCGAGGTCGGCGGATCCGTGCAGGGTGACCTCCCGCACGGGCGAGATGACGGCCGCGAACGGGGGGGACGCATCGGGGGGCGCCATCGGGCGTGGAGCGTACCGGACGGCGCTCCCTGCCCCTCTCCCGGGGCGGGCCGTGCCCCCGCCGCCCCCGGGATTCCCGACGCCCTTCCCGTCGCGCTCGCGGCTCTCCCGCAGGCTCAAGGCCTGTGAAGCAATCGCCGTCGGGAGGTACGGGCTCGCTTTCGCGGCTCGTCGAGGGTTCGGGGTCCATGTGGCGCGGGGCGCGTTCGACGGATTCTTCACACGCGCTCAACGCTTGGGGCGGTTCGAGAGCACCATCAGGTCGGACTTCTGGCCACCGGAGAGCTTCGAGGCCAGGAGCTCCGCGCTGCCGCGCGCGTACGGACCGCTCTTCCCCTCGCGCACCGCGAGGACCACGCGCGTCGGGCCCCGCCAGAGCGCGAGCAGCTCCTCCTCGGTCAGGAGGATGCCCTTGCCGTCCTTCTCCGACCACGGGGGCACGATCTCGCCCTGTTTGCCCGCGACCTTGAAGAAGACGTCCTCGTAGAACCGCAGGCCCTGGGGGAAGACGTCGAGGCAGACCACGTCCGCGCCGTCGCGCTGCTCGCGCGCGAGGATCGACGCGAGCTCGCGCGGGGAGCGCACGACGTCCACCGAGGCCAGTCCGAGGTCCACGGAGTAGAGGAGCGCCGCCGAGGCGAGGACCAGCGCGGTGGCGCGGGAACGCGGGGTCCGCAGCAGGCGGAACAGCAGGGGCATCGCCGCGAGCCCGAGCGCGCCGAACACGACGGGGCCCGCCGCGGCCGCGCCGCGCGGGTCGCCGAGCTGGGAGATGTTCCAGTGGTACGGGGCGCCGGTCCAGCCGAGGATCGCGACGGGGATGCCGAGCAACGCCGGGATCGCGGTGAGCCAGGCGAGGCGGCGGGCGGGGCGCGGGTCGGGGTCGGAGAGCAGGGCGTCGAGCCGGGCGGCGACGATCACCACGAGCGGCAGGAGCGCGGGGAGGATGTAGGTGTAGAGGCGGCTCTTCCCGATGGAGATGAGGACGAGCACCGAGAGCGCCCAGCCCCACGCGAACCGCTCGCCCGCCCGCGGCCCGCGGAGCCAGGCGCCGGTGATCACGTGCCGGATGCGCGCCTTCCACAGGAGGTGCGGCCACGGGATGAGGAAGCCGAGCAGCGTCACGGCGTACAGCCACACGGGCGCGAACGAGCGCCCCGCCTTCGAGAACCGGCCCCAGTGCTCGTAGAGGACGAAGTGCGCCAGATAGCCCGGATTGCGCATCTCCATCACCGCGTACCAAGGCGCCGCCACCACGAGCGCCGTCAGCCACGCGAGCGGAGACACGAGGAGCCTGAGCACGCGGTCCCAGCGGACGCCGAGCGCCGCCCACGTGAAGCCCACGAGCGCCGGCAGCACGGCGCCGAGCGCCCCCTTCGCGAGCAGCCCGAGCCCCACCGCGACGCCGAGGGCCACGCGGGGCCGCCACCCGTCGCTGCGCAGTCCGTGCCACGCCGCGAGCAGCGCGCCCGCGACGCAGGCCGAGAGCGGCATGTCCGTCGTCACGCTGCGCGAGAACCCCATGCCGCCGAGGCACGTCGCGCCGATCATCGCGGCGTACCACGCGGCCCGCCGTCGTCCCGTCCACTGGCCCGCGAAGGCGAACGCGATCGCGCACCACGCGGCCCCCGCGACGATGTCGGCGAACCGCGCGGCGAACGGCGTGACGCCGAAGGCGTGGTACGCGCCGATCGTCATCCAGTAGAGCAGGGGCGGCTTGTCCACGAACCGCATGCCGTTCTCGCGCGGCGTCACGAGGTCGTTCGCGCGTTTCATGTCGAGCGCGACGCCCGCGTAGCGGCCCTCGTCCGAGTCCCACAGGTCACGCACGCCGGCGAAGGCGGTGAGCAGCAGGAGCGCGAGCAGGAACGCCGTGACCGCGTCGCCCCGTCGCAGGGCCGCGCCTCCGCCCGGCAGGTCCGGGGCGAGGAACGCGGGGAGGAGGGTGGGGGCGGCGGGGGCGGGAGGGGCCGGCGGAGCGCCAAAGACGCCCCCCGCGAGCTCGTCCCGGGGGCGTTCGGTGGTCATCGGGGACCATCCTCCCGTGGAGCGCCCCGAAACCGCCGGGAAACCCCGTCTTCTTCGACCCGTCCCTGCGGGCCGGAGACCGAGGGGGGTGCGGACGCGGAGTGGAACGCTCTCCCGGGCCGTCTCGCGCCGCGGCGATCCGGCCTTCGCGGGGAGTCCGGGCGCTGCCCCCGCCGCCCCCAGAGCTCCGCCTCGCTTCGGCCCCCCCCGCGCCTCCGAGGGTTGGCGCCCGGGCGTCTCCCCGTCCGGAGGCGACCGCCATGGCGGGATTGCGGTCCATGGCGCGGCTGGGTAGGTTGCGAGGGACGGGATCCGGACGAGACCCCGTCGGAACGCGCATCGGCGCGCAGCGGGAGGAGCATCATGGGTGAGATGGAGCATCGCAGCGCGGTTGCGTCGCGGCGCGACGTGCAGACGAGCCTGCGCACCGCGGTCGCCCTCGCGCTGGCGCTGCTCGCCGCCTGCCAGCAGCCGATTCGCGAGAAGGTCGTCCCGCACGAGTTCGAGCGCCAGGAGGAGGCCGGATCGGGCCACGTGTCGGTCCTCTCGGTCGCTCCCTGGCAGGACTACCTCGAGGCCATGAAGCCGGGGTTCACCCTCACGCCCGCCGATGCGCTGCAGGAGGTGGCCCCCGACACGGCGGTGCTGGAGGACAAGCTCCTCGACATGCTCCGGGTCGTCATGAGCGTGGCCACGCCCGGCGGCGGGACGACGATCACGAAGACCGAGAGCTCGAAGTCCCAGACGGATGCCACGGGGAAGGTCACCTCGACCTCCGAGAGCGCCCGCGAGGCGAAGGAGGAGGAGAAGCCGGGGCAGGCGGAAGCCGTAGACCCGAAGCTGCCCGGCACGCACAACGCGCCGGCCCTGCCGGGTCTCGGGGAGCACGGGAAGGGCGCCCTCAAGCCGGCGGCGCTCACGCACTACTCCTTGGCGACCGCGTTGCTGCAGGAGGTGCAGCTCCTGAATCGCTACGTGGAGCACGCGGTCACGCGGAAGGGGTACGTGCCCTACGTGGTGCGCCTCCGGGTGAGCCTCATGCCGAAGGTGCGGACGGCGCCCTACGACGCGTACAGCACCCTCTCGTTCCTGCCGGCGGACGAGTCGGGAGCGACCGACGCGGCCACGGGCTGCGCGTCCGCGGGGCGGGACCTGCCCGCCATCGTCCCGCTCGTCGTCAGCGACGACCTGGAGGCCGCGCTCGCCTCCGACAGCTCCGAGACGGTCCGTCAGCTCGCGCTCGCGCTCAGCGCCATGATCCAGGGCTTCTCGATCAACGGGAGCGTCGAGCGCTACACCGACGAGCTGGTCCACACGGTGACGCGCAACTACAACTCGCTCTACACCGTCGCCCGCCTGACGGAGAACACGGTGCGCGTCCGCATGGGCGCGCGCCTCCACAGCACGCGTGCGTACTTCATGGTGCCGCAGACGCACAGCGTGACGTTGCTGCTGCTCGCCCCGCCCTCCTGGCCGTCCCAGAAGCAGGTCGCCGTGACGAGCCTGACCGAGTTCGTGAACGTGGACACCGGCGTCGCGCTTCCCGGGCGAACGCTCGAGGAGACCGGCCGCAAGTACGCGGAGCTCCTCGCGTCGTTCGGGCTGGACAAGACCATCCATGACCGGTCGGCGCGGGCCCTCGCGAACGAGGCCGGGCGCAACGACTACGACGGCTTCCGTCGCTGCCTCGCGCAGCATGGGGAGACGGACGAGCGCACGGCGCAGAGGCTCTGGGCCGGCTTCGCGACGGTGACCGTCGGGGGCCGCTGGGCGTCCACCTCCTTCAACCTGCCCGAGATCTGCCCGTGCGGGCTCCCGCCGCAAGGCACCTGGGCGACGGGGGCGGACGACCGGACGGGCTCGCTCACGGTGGAGCTCCGGCCGGCGCACGGCATCGAGCGCGACCGGTTGGGCGCGACCCTGGTCCTCACGCCGGGCGCCAAGGGGGACGATGCCAAGGCCGCCCCGGTCCGGGTCGGTGCGACGAGCATCACCTACGATCGCGCGCGTCTGCTCCTCCGGCTCGGCTTCCCGAGCCTCTCGCAGGTTCGAAGGGGTTCCGATCTGGCGCGGGACCTGGTCGAGACGCGGGGCTGGAGCGCGAGCCTCGAGGTGGACGACCGGTGCTCCGCGTGCGCCAAGTGCGCCTCCGGATGCCCCGGCACCTATCCCGTCTCGATCGTGAGCGTGGCCAAGACGCCGGAGCCGGAAGACCCCGCGGTCTCCCTCGTCTCGGTCCCGGCGCTGCGAGGCTCCGTCGAGGAGAAGGGCGACCTCGTGGTCCGCGTGGGCCGCAAGTCGAGGATCCCGACGGGGGCGCGCACCGTCGTCCTCCAGTGCGAGTTCACCTCCTCGGACGGGAAGTCACCTGCTCCCGGGATCCTCGTCGAGGCGTTCCGCGGGAAGGACTCCGTGCCGGTCGAGACTGCGTTGAACCAGGTGACCATCAGGCTGGCGGAAGGGGAGGGCACGACCGCGAAGCCCTACGACCTCAAACTCCACTTCGAGCAGCTGGCCGACGCCTCCAATCTCCTGCTCTCGGCCCGGGTGGACGGGATCGCCGGCCCCGAGGGAACCCGGAAGGTCCTCGTCTCCGTCGCCTCCGCTGCCAAAGGAGCGGGGGGAGGGGGCGCTTCCGGGAGCCCCGCACCGGCGCCGGCCGCCGGCGCGGCTCCGACAGGCGCACCCACCCCGGCTGCGGGTACCCCCCCCAAGTGCGCGCGTGGGAAGAACTCGGCGAACGCGTCACGGCCCCCCCCGACTTGGGGGAGATGCGTTCCCGATCGGTCGGGGACGCATCCGCGAGGCGCGGAGGCCTCCTCCGGACCCCGGGGCGAGCACGCCCCGTGCACCTCGCGGCCACCGTGGGCAGGCACCGGCGTCGCGGGTCGGTCCTTCGGGTGCGGCTGCCCCTCCGGTAGGGCTCGTCAGACTTCGACGAGGTAGAGCGCCGCGACGACGAGGGCGTGCGTGATCTCTCCTCGCCGCACGAGGTCGCGGGCGCAAGCGAGGGGCACCGTCGAGACCTCGAGGTCCTCCCCCTCGTCGGGGTGCGGGGGGCCGGCCACGACGTCACGCACCAGGAACGTGTAGCAGCGGTTGGACTGCAGCGCCGGGTTCGGGTGCACCCAGCCCAGGGGCTCCGCCACCCGGCCGACGTAGCCCGTCTCCTCGGCGAGCTCCCGCAGGGCCGCCACCGCCGGGTCCTCGCCCTCGTCCACCATCCCTCCCGGGATCTCGAGCGTGGGGGCTTCGACCCCGTGTCGCTCCTGCCGGACGAGCACCAGGTGCCCCTCCCTGGTGAGCGCCACCACGTTCACCCAGGACCCCGCGGCGATGTGGAAGAACTCGTGATCCCGTCCGGTCCTCGCCGACCTCCGTCGCAGGCGCTCCACGCGGAACACGCGCGCGTCGAGCAGCGGCTCCCGGGCCAGGGTGACGAAGGGCTCGAGCGGGCCGTGGGTTGCGTCCATCTCCGCAGCGTACCCGCGGCCCCCCGGCTTCCGGGCGAGTTGACCCGAGGTGTCAGACACGATTGATCCACTCGACGGCAGCCCCCGAGTTGATCCAGTGTGTCGGACACCTTCCGTCAACTCGGACGCTGCGGGACGCGCACGGGCGGCTACAGTCGTCCCTTCCGCAGGGCCCGGCCCCCCGCGCCCCCCCCCTTCCTCCACCCCGGCCGCCTCCCGTTCCCGAGCCCCCCGATGATCGAGGTCGAGCATCTCTCCAAGACCTTCCGCGTGCAGAAGAAGCTCCCCGGCTTCGTCGGCTCGCTGAAGGGGATCTTCCACCGCGAGACGGTCGAGAAGCACGCGGTCCGCGACGTCTCGTTCCGCGTGGACGAA
>CAZJJQ010000165.1:0-7985 GCA_964546345.1 uncultured Planctomycetales bacterium | reverse complement strand
GGACGACGCCGAACGCGATCAACTCATCCAGCAGCTTCGACAAGCCATGAGCGACGTCTGGCAGGACGCGTACTGCGCGAGCTGGATGAACGTCCCGAGGGAGATCGAAGACGTGTGCCGCCGCAGCCTGACCTCGGACGCCCCCGCGTGGTACGCCGAGGCCCAGATCACCGTCGAGCGAGCTCGCGTTCCCTGGGAGATGGCCGAGAGGTTCGGTGGCTGGATCCTCGAGCAGCGCGAAGGGACGAGTGGAGCCCCGAGTCGGATTCGAACCGACGACCCCCGCCTTACGAAGGGGTCATCCGGTGCCCGCACCCTGCCTCGCGTTATCCGATGGGACCCACCCAAGCGATCATCACCACGCCAGGAGAGAGGAAGCACACACCCCGTTCGCGCCCGGACGCCCGGAAAGAGCACGCCTCTCGCATCCGCACAAGTAGGACGGCAGATTGGAGGACCCGGCTGGAGGTCTCCAGCGGGGCGCACCACGTCGGCGGGAGCAGCCATGGACGAAGTACAGCGGCTCTACGACGAGGCGAAGCCCGACTGCCAGGTACTCGTCGACGTTCTGCTCGGCTTCGCAGTGCGACAGATGAACAAGCGCGGCGGCTTCGCGCCGTTCGGTGCAGCGCTGGACGCTTCTGCGGGGATAGAGCTCCATGCCGCCTACGCAGGATCAGATGCGGCGACGAGCGCGGAGGTCTTGCCGGTCTTACAGGAAGGACTACGCAGGTCGCTGTCCCCGGGCATGCGAGCCGTTGCGATGTGCGACTGGGTCAAGATCACTCCAGCCGGCAGCCGCCAGACCGACGCCGCCAAGGTTCTGGTCGAACACTCGAACGGCTTGAGCGTCGCGTTCTACCTCCCGATGACCAAGCGGCTCTTCGGCAGATGGAAAACCGGCGAGATGATCGTGCAGCCAGCTCGGGCAGAGATCCGCAAGTAGCCTCGGCACGCGACCGCGCTGGCGCTCGGGGGAGAGCGCAGGTTGTCCTGTGCACGTGGAGCGGGAACTCCTGGCACCAGCATCGACAGCAGTCCCTGCGCTCTCGCTCCCATCCCCGGCGGGGGCGCCGGGGGGGAGCCGGGGGGGGCTCATCTACGGGCGTACCGGGAGCCCAGCCACTCTTCAAAACGGCGATTTTCGGTGCTCCGAAGGCGTCAGCCGCTCGAGAAGACCTTCATGGCGAGTTGCCGCACGTTCGGCGCCGTGTTCGGCGCGACGTGCGCGCCAAAACGCCAGTCGAAAGTCCCAAAGTAAACAGTAGATGTCATGGCAGCCTCCGCAGCGGGTGTTCGCTGATTGTTCGCATTCTAGGCCCACCCACCGACAGTCCGCCCGTCGCCGCGCATCCGGCTACCCCCGCCGCACGGCCCCTGCGATCCAGGGAGAGATCGACCGGACGCCAACTCCGCGCACGGACAGGCGGCCGCCCCCCCCGGATCGGGGGCGCAGCCGAGCAGGGGTGTTCGGTTCGGCAGACTCCCCCGCGGCTCCCCCCTGGCCCGGGCTTCAGTCGTCGGTAGCCACCGCGAGGCGCCCGATCAGCTCGGCGCGGAGATGGACGGGGTCCACCGCGAGATCGCTCAGCACCTGCGGCACGATCCCGGCACGATCTTCCAGCAGGCCGAGGAGGACGGAGCCCGTGCCGAGTCGCACGTCCCCACGACGATCCGCTTCGGCCCACCCTCTCTCGAAGGCCGCCACCGCGCCGGGGGACAGGGGAAGGCGATCGGGCAGGGGGAAACGGGGCTCCCCTCCCGTCACTCGCCGGTCCACGGCGGTTCGAGCCCGCGCCAGGTCCACGCCCAGGATTCGGAGGGCCTCGAACGCGAAGCCGGCCTCCACGCGCAACAAGCCCAGGAACACGTGCTCGGTGTCGATGGTGTCGCGGGCGCGGTCTGACGCCTCCTCGCAAGCGAAGTCGATCGACAGGCGGGCACGCTCGGAGAGAGGAGCGAATGCGTCGGGTGCGTAGGGCCCCGGATCGATCTGCGGCACCGTGCTCCCGGTTCGGTCCCGGGCCTCGGTCCGGTCGCCCCCCCCTGCTGCCCCGCGCAAGAAGTCGGCGTCGAGGCCCAGCGAGCACAGCGCCCGAGCCGCCACGCCCTCCTTCTCCGCGATCAATCCGAGCAGCAGGTGAAGCGGCGTGATCGCCACGTGGCCGAGGGCCTTCGCCTCCGCGACGGTCGCTTCGAGGACTCGCTTGGACGCCGCCGTGAACGGCACCATGTCCAAGCGCGGCACGGGCGTCGGGCCGATCGTCACGAGCGACCCCACGGCCTCCCGGACCGCGGCACGCTCGATGCCGAGCCGGCGGAAGAGTCGTCGGGTCGTCGCGGACGCGCCGGCCGCGATGCCGAGCAGGACGTGCTCGGTGTCGATCTCGCGGCGTCGCAGCCGCTGCGACTCCTGCCGTGCGACGCCGAACGCCCGACGCGCATCCTCATCCAGCCGATCGAACACGCGTTTCTCCCTGCCGACGGTCGGCGCCTCCCCTCAGTAGACAGCGACCGTCCCGGTGCGTCAACGCGCCCTGCCGGCACGGCACTGGCGGCGCGGCAGCCACGCCGTGCGGACGCCGCGGGGATCTACCCGGGTCCACCCGCCCCGGTCACTTCCCGCGCGCAGGGACGGAGGGTCATCGCCGGACGGTCATCGCCGAGGCGCGTGGCCTTACGACAGCGCCGCGCCCCCCCCCTCGCCGTGCGTCCACTTCAGGGTCCCGTCCGGAAGGGGATCCAGGGTGAAACGGAAGTTGGGGCGGCCGCCCTGGTACGGGACCTGGCTGCCGCGCAGACGGTGCCGTCCCAGCCCCACACCGGGATCCCGCTGCTCGACATCGCGGGCGGGCTGGGCCACAGCACGATCTCCGTCACGATGCGCTACGCGCACTTCGCGCCGCAGTCCGGGCGGCGCGCCATCGACGCGCTCGGAGGCGCCCTCGCGGACGGTTCGCCCGGGTCCGCAACCGGGCAGCGATGGCCCCGGGTGAGGAAGGTCGCTGCGCCCCACCTGGCCAAAGGCGGCGCCACGCCGCCACGCACGCGCGCCGGGCGGCTGGCACGCGATCACCGGGGCCCCTGCGCCCCCCGTTCGGCGCACATGCTCCGCCACCCGCTGATCAGCCCAGGTCGCGCAGGTCTCGGATTCTGGCGACGGAGCGGACCAGACCGATGGCTTGGAGCGTGTTCAGGGGGTCATCGATGGTCTGGGGTGGGCGCGCGAGGCCGGCGGCCTGCTCCTTGAGCACCTGGACGACGAGGCCCGGCGCCAGGGCGATGAGCGTCAAGACGAAGTCGTGGGGGTGCTTCGCCTCGACGTCGTACCGAGCGAGCACTCGCGACGGGAAGTCGGCCAGGTTCGCGGTCACGATGACCTGCGCCCCCGCGTGGATCGCCGCCGCGAACACGTGTCGGTCATCGGGATCGGGCAACTTCAGGCCGGCGGTCAGGCCTTCGTAGCCGGTGACGATGCAGTCGGGAACGGCCGCCGTCATGAGGTCGCGGGTGCGCCGCAGCGACTTCGCGTTGAGGTCGGATCGGTGGCGGAGGATGCTCTCGAAACACTCGTCCAGGATCTCCTCCGTCCACCGGGCGCGAACGATCCGGGTCAGCGCGATGCGGAGCCGAAAGTCCCGCAACGGCGCCGGGTGGAGCACGCATGCGTCGTAGATGACGACGAGCGCCACGGGGCTTGATCAGTATCCCAGACCGTGCTTCTCGGCCTCCGCGGTGAGTTCGTCGAGGGTCTTCTTCCGCCGCTCTTCGTCCCGTGCTCGGTAGGCGAGGGCGTCCTCCGCACGGACACGACGGTGGGCGCCCACCTTACGAGAGGGGATGCGCCCCTCCTCGAGGAGCTGGATCACGTACGGGCGCGACACGTTCAGGAGCTCGGCGACCTGCTGGGTCGTCAGTTCCGTGTGAACGGGGACGATCGTGACCCCGTTGCCGTCGGCCAACTGGGTGAGGACCGCGAGGAACAGGTCGAAGGCATCGACCGGAACGGCGACGGGAGCCTTCCTGGAGCCCCCTCCCGGCCGCACCTGAACGACCCGCGCCCGCCGGCCGCGGAGCCCCGTCAGAGCCCGCAACGCCGCCCTTGCCTGCTCGGACGTCGCACGCGAGGGGATCTTGAACTCGGTCGTCTTCATGAAAGGAGAATGGCACTAAACGCAGCAACCGCAACACCCGCAACCGACGCAACTCCCCCGGCCCAGGCCTGGCGGGTGAATCCTCGCGCCCTTGCCCCCCCGTCAGCGGAGGCCGCGCTACGGCCATTCGCCGAGACGGGTCCAGCGGTCCCCGCCCTCCCGCAGGTCGATCGCCACGAGGTTCCCCGGCATGCGGATCTGGTTCAGCCCGACGCACGGGACGCCGGTGACCTCGGCGTCGATCCGCGTGTGATGGTGACCGAAGAAGCAGACGCGCGGCCGCACGTCACGCACGAGGGCGTCCAGGCCCGCGGCTTCGCTCGGCCAGTTGAGCCCGCGGAGATGCCGAGGGAAGACGACTCCGGCCGGAGCGTCGTAGGCGAGCAGGACGTCCACGCCACGGCCCCCGACGAGGGAGGCGATGTCCTCGCGCGTGTAGTGGCGCTTCGCCGAGGGCGCGCGCGTAGACGCCGAAGCTGACGTAGTGCTGCCCTCCCCACTGTGACCTCTGAAGACTCAGGATAGCCAACCCGAGCGGAGCGTCCTTGCGCCAGGTCTTCCGGCCCCCCTGGAAGCCAGCGCGCTTCGCGGCAGCAGCGATCGTCGTAGCGATGACTGTGGCGGCGGGCTCGATCACCGACAATCACGCTCCTGGAGCGCCGGGTCCACCAAGTCCTCGCGGAAGTGAGGCGGCCTTCCCGAGTCCTGCGACCGCATCTCGAACTTGCACTCCGAGCAGATGAACCAAGTTCTCCACTCGGTCGCGGCGGGGTGCGTGAAGCGAACGCTGACGGTCGAGCGGACGCACGACGGGCATGGCAGGTGTGTCAGACTCCCGGACGCAGCAGCCCGAACGAGCGCGAGCCGCCCCGCGAGATCGAGCTCCTTGCAGTCCCGGATCGTGTCGTCGGCTGCCATCCGAAACCACTCGGTGAACGGCATCCCGAGCGGTGTCAGCGTCTCGCCCTCCATGAAGCGGTGAACCTGCGGATCGTCGCCCTCTCCGAGGTTGAAGCAAAGGAACTGGTAGCCGTGGTGCATGAGGAAGACGAACGCCTTCGAGGAGAGCGACTGCCCCGCCTCGGCGACGAGCCTCCGTGCGGAGTCGTTGATCGAAGGCACTTCCTTGAGCGCGAGATCGCTGCCTTGCATGAACTCCGCCGCATCGTTGCCCAACGCGAAAAGGAACTCGCGGTAGGAGGCGGGCAGTTTCGACCGGAGCCGCGACTCCAGACCGGCGACTTCGGCCTCGGTGCAACCCCTAGCGTCGAGCGTCAGATGCTCGTCACGGAGACTCCGCAACGTAGCGATGATCGAGGACACGGCTATCCCTGCCTCGGAAAGGCGAGTCTCGTTCTCTCCCGAGGACCTCGACCGGTTCGTCGCGCGAAACCGCCGGGACTGGGGCTCCTCGCGATGGCTCGGGAAGGGCAGGCGTCGCTGGGGCGGCGACGAGGCAGCCGACCAGAAGTACCTCGAGCGGATCTCGCGCCCGGACCCGTCCGAGAAGATGCCGCCGCTCGACAAGGACTTCGAGGAGGCAGCCGGTACGCCTCGTCCGCGATCTTGACCACGTCGCGCTTGAACAGGAGGGGCTCGCCGCCCGTCAGGGTGACCTGGTAGAGGTTGTGGTGAAGCCGCTCGAGACACCGGAGGAAGTGAGCGACGTCGAGGCGCTGGCTCCTCGGCTCCGGGCGCTCCCAGATTGCGCACTTCGGGCATCGATCGTTGCAGGCATTCGTGATCATGTAGATCAGTTCGTTGCCCTTGACGCCGTAGAACCTGCGCACCGGAGTGTGGTACCAGCGGTAGATGCTCCACTCGATCGACTTCAGCGTGAGCAGGGGGAGCCACAGGAGGGGGTTGCCGACCCGGCGGAGGAAGTGGCGCATCTCGCCGGCGTAGTCACGGAGCGCACGCAGGATCCCCGGGCGCGCGTTCCTAAGGTCGTAGATCAGGCTCATGCATGTTCCCCTCGAAGATCGACTCGGAGGCGTCCCACATCAGCACCGTGTGCCCCTCGTAGAGCGTGGCGCTCGAACTCTTGTACTTCATGAACAACCGGACGAATCGCGGGAGGCCGGTGACCGTGCTTCCGTACCCGTAGTCGTGCCACAGCCTGGCGTCGCGGCAGAAGCCGATGCGGTACTTGCTGCGTAGGCGCAGGCAAAGGTCCACGTCCTCGCCGGCCGCGTGCGGGAATCGCTCGTCGAACGGGAACTCGCGGGCCGCGAACGCCTTCATGCCGAAGTTGAGGGAAGGCATGTACCAGAGTTCCTTCCGATCGGGCAGGAGCCACTTGCCAGCCAGCGTGCCGTTGACCTCGTGGTAGCGGTCGAGGAGCGTCGAGCCCCAGGCGTAGGTCATCCCGCCCACGGCAGCGAAGTCGGTCCCCGCCAGGAAGCGCGACATCGACGCGTGCCAGTTCCTGTCGAGGACGCAGTCGTGGTCGGTGAAGTACACCTGCTCTTGGCCAGAGGCCAACGCACGCTCGACGCCGACGTTTCGCGCCCGCGCCGGCCCGGCGTTCGTCGCCAGGTGCACGTGATCCGCTTCGTACGGCTCGACGGAGTACGGGAGCGGGCTGGCATCGTCCACCACGTAGACGGCCGAGAACGGCAGAGATTGCTCACGCACACTATCGAGCAGCCGAAGAAGGCACCTCCGGTCCCACTGCGTTCGGACGTAGCAGGGGATGACCAGCGCATTGGCCATGAAGGTCAGAGTCTCCGGCCGCTCGCAGGCTGGCCCCGCAGCAGGAACGTCTTGGGGAACTTCCCCTCGCCGCAGATCTTGAACGAGCCGAAGTCCTTGAACCAGGGGCCGTCCGGCGCTTCCGGCGCGGACTCGCGCCAGGCCTTGAGCTTGAGCAGGTCCTCACCGGAGATGCGCCGTTCTCGCGCGCGGAGGAAGAGGTGGACTCGGAGTGCCTCGGGCAGGTCCGTCCACTGGATCGTCGGCATCACTCACCGAACGTCAGGCGGGCGAGTTCCTCGGTGAGGCGCTTCTGCTCCGCCGGGTCGTCGGCCTCGCGGAGCTGCTCGAGCAGGTCGAGGTAGTGGCGCTTCTCTTGCTCCTTGGCCTCGAGCCCGGATTCGATGAGGTCCACGATGACGCGGCTCGCGCTGGTTCGACGGGCGTTGGCCATGGCCTGGACTCGCCGAGCGACGCGTCCGGGGAGGCTCACGCTTTGGCGGGTGGGCTTCTCGTGGGTGGGCATGGCACCACTATACACCACGTTGCACCGAAGGCCCTGACGCCCGGCATCTCGGGGCGAGGCGCCTGTGCCATTCCGCTCTCCGAACCTGACGGATTCCTTGAGGTTCCGCAAGCGCGCCGGCAGGCCTGCACACAGCTGCCCCCCGCAAGAGGCGGCTGGATCCCCGTCGCCTCGGCGACTCCATCCGGGGCCAGGCGTCTCGCATCGTCGGCAGATCCCAAGTCCTCGCAGGTGGGGGCTCCCCTCCGCCGTGCGGTGACGCGCGTGGGCCCCACGGGGCGCGCGGGTGGCCCACACGCGGGCGGTCTCGCGCAAGGCGGACATGGGGGCGACCGGCGCTTCCAGGCGGGCCCTCCGACCCGATCCGCATCTTCGTCTTCGCGGCG
Organism: uncultured Planctomycetales bacterium; assembly: GCA_964546345.1. GTDB lineage: Bacteria > Planctomycetota > PLA2 > PLA2 > JAEUHO01 > JAYTCP01. The sequence goes on along the minus strand of CAZJJQ010000165.1, from coordinate 225 downwards.
ACCCAGCCCCCCGCCGCGACGGGCGGGTGGGTAGATGGGTGTGGATCTCCCGGTCGCTCCCCGTCGGTGCCGGTCGCTCGGGGTCGGTCGGCACGGGGGAACGCGCGATCGCGCGGGTCGCGGCCCGTTCGCCCGGTTCGCGCGTTTACGTGCGAACGGCGGCCGTAGGAAGTGGAGCCCCGGGTCGGATTTGAACCGACGACCCCCGCTTTACGAAAGCGGTGC
>CAZJJQ010000164.1:0-8038 GCA_964546345.1 uncultured Planctomycetales bacterium | reverse complement strand
CGCCGGGGGCGTGATCGGCGCGGCCCTGGGCTTCGTGGGCGCGCACTACGTCAGCCTGCCCATCGTCTCCGCGCTGGTCGTCGGGTGGACCCTCAAGCGCGCCCTCGCGGCGGGGGCGGGCGGCGGCACGCCCGACCGGGGCGTCGTCGGGGTGATCGTCTTCCTCGCCATCGTCCTCGCGGTGCCCGGGCTCATGCGGTGGCTCGAGTACCGCTCGGCCGCCGAGACGTGGGTCGCGCGTGCGCACACCCTGTACCCGGCCGGACCCGCCGCCGCCGTGGAGGACGTCTCTGGGATGCGCAGCACGTTGCGGATCCTGGACGCGGACGCCGACGGCAAGATCGTGCTGCCGGAAGGCGCGGGCACGGTGTTCGTGGACGAGGAGCTCCAGCGCCTCCTCGCCGCGAAGGCCACGGGCAAACGCCCCGCCGACGGCTACGACGTCGAGCTGCTCGCCTCCACCGGCCGCGCCGGGTTCTACGGGCACGTCGAGCACGTGCTGCGCAAGGGCGACACGCTGCGGCTGCCGGGGACGAACGGCGTGCAGATCCCCGGCTTCGCCATCGTCGCGCTGTGGCTCGTCGAGCTCATGATCCTCGTGACCGTGGCGTTCGGGCGCGTCGAGTAGCGGGAGCGTCGTCCGCGTCGAGCACGCGAGGCGCGCGTCGTCAAGCCTCGCGCACGTGCCTCGCGCCGCCGACGGCGTCCGTCCACCGCTTGCGCCGGGCGCGCGGCCCCGCTACCTTCCGATCCTCTCGCGAGCCGTGGGTGGCGGCGCGCGTGCCGCAGGGTGGGCAGCCCCGCGGACGTGGGCTCTCGGAGGCGACGGTGTCCCGCACCACGGCGCTGCTGATCGGTCGCGGCGGGCTCACGGCCCGCCTGCGGACCCTGCTCAAGCGGCGCGGCCTCCGCGTCCGCGCGGCGGCCGACTGCGGGGCGGCGCTCGAGACCCTGCGGACCGAGCCGCCCGACGTGGCCGTCCTCGACGTCGAGGGGGCGGGCTTCGCGGCGGGGTCGTTCCGCGAGATGCTGCGGGCCGACCACCCCGACCTGCCGCTGGTGCTCGTGCCCGAGGGCACGGGCGTGGGCACGTCGGCGGCCACGGGCGTTGCCGACGAGATCGAGCGCGCCGTCGCCCGTGGACGCCCGCCCGCTCGCGAGGAGGCCCGGGACGGCTACGACCGCGGCGACGAAGGGGACGACCTCGACGACGCCCGCCCCCCGCTCCCGCCCGCCTCCGGCGCCGCGGGACGTGCCGACGGCGCGCGTCGGGACGCCCCCGCCGGGGCCGAGGCGTCCGCGACGTCCTCCGTCGGCCTGCCCGCGGCGGGCGCCCTCGAGACGCCGTTCGACGGCTGGAAGTTCGAGGACCTCACGAGCCGCAACCCGCGCATGGTCGAGCTCTTCGACCTGATCCCCCGCATCGCTCGCACCGACAGCCCCGTGCTCATCCACGGCGAGACCGGGACCGGCAAGGAGCTCGTCGCCGCCGCGATCCACCGGCAGTCCCGGCGCCGCGACGGCCCGCTCTTCACCGTGAACTGCGGGGCGCTCACGGAGTCGCTCCTCGAGTCCGAGCTCTTCGGCCACGAGAAGGGGGCCTTCACCGGCGCGTACCGCCGCAAGGAGGGCTTCTTCGAGCTCGCGAGCGGCGGGACCCTCTTCCTCGACGAGCTCGGCACGATCTCGCCGGGCATGCAGGTGAAGCTCCTCCGCGTCCTCGAACGCATGGAGGTCCGCCGCGTCGGGGGTGGCGACCAGGTGAAGGTGGACGTCCGCATCGTCTCGGCGACGAACGCGCGCCTCGAGGACGCCGTGGCCGCGGGCACCTTCCGCGAGGACCTTTACTACCGCATCAACGTCGTCCAGCTCGTGGTGCCGCCGCTGCGGGAGCGCCCCGAGGACGTGCCGCTCCTCGCCGACCTCTTCTGCCGGTCGAGCGCCAGGCGCCAGGGTCGCGACGCCCCCGCGTTCGATCGCACCGCCCGCCGCCTCCTCTCCGAGTACCCCTGGCCGGGCAACGTCCGCGAGCTCCAGAACGTGGTCGAGCGCGCCGTGATCCTGGCGTCGGGCCCGGAGATCCTCGAGAAGGACCTGCCCGAGCGCCTGCGGAGGGGCGTCGCTCGCAAGGTGGCGATCCCCACCTTCGACGCCGAGGAGACGCTCGACGGCGTGCTCTCGCGCCTCTCCACGTCCGTCGAGCGCGAGTACCTCAAGCGGGTGCTGCGCAAGTACCGGGGCCACCTCGGCAAGTCCGCCGAGCACGCCGGGCTCAACCGGCGCACCCTGTACAACAAGATGCGCCTCCACGGCCTGCGCCGGGAGGACTACCGCTGACGGTCGCCCCCGGGCCGACGGCGGGAGGGGCTGGAAGGGGGGCCGGAGGGTGGATCGGAGCGGGGGGGATTCTGCTGGGGGCGGCGGGGGCAGGAGTCGATCGCGGAGCGCGCCCATGCGGCCTGTGCGGGCCCGCCGCCCCCCCGCCCGCGAAGCGGATTCCAGGACGCACCGTCTTCCGGGTGAGGAGACGGTGGAGAACTCCACCGAAACGCGGGGAACGGCGCGCCCCATCGCCCCGCCCCCCGATTCCCACGCAGGAACTCCTTCCGGGACAAGGGGTTGCGTCCACTGTCCACCGGGATTGCTCCGCGGAGATGGGGTGGCGGCGCCCCGTTCCGGCGTCCGTGCGTTTGTGGAGTCCGCCCTTCTCCACGACCCGTGAACCGCGCAAGTCGTTGCTCCGAAAGGGGATTCGCAAGGGGAGCATCAAGACCGGCGATGGGGACGAACGTCCGGCACGCCGTTGGCTTCAGGGAGGCCGTTCTTTGACAACAGGCTCTGACGAACGGAACAGGCAGCAACCGTTCACCGAAGGACGCCCGACTCGGGTGGGACGCAAGCCCCACCGGATCGACGTCGTGGGGGCACAGAGAGGCGCGCGCCGCCTGCAACGCGCACGCGCCCCGAGGCGAAGCCATGAGCCCGCCCCCCGACCCGATCGCAGCGAGGCCGAGGACGTCGCAAGGTGAACAAAGCCCAAGAGAGCCGGCGGCCCCGAGAGGGGCGAGCCGACCTTGCCCCACCGCAACACCCTGAGACGCGAACGGACCGAGACGTCGATCCGACCGAGCGTGAGAGGGGATCCCGCGCGAATCCAAAGCGCGTGCGTAGGGGGGAGAGGGAGAACGCTCTGGAGGGAGGAATCCCAGGAAGGCATCGACGCGTCGGGTCCCTCGGGACGCGACGGACGGAACGAGCTCGCGTCGGGATCAACGCCCTGAAGTCGACCGCGTTCGCACGCTCCCCAGGGGGGCGAGGCGAAGCCACGCGGGCAACGCCAGGAGGGCAGGAGGCCCCCGAGAGGGGACCCGATCGACGCGAGGAGAACGCCTTGAAGGGTGAAGCCGATGGACGCTCCGACGCCGCAAGGCGCCGGGAGGGACGGTGGTGGACGTCGCGCAGGAGGTGACCAAACCTCGCACGCGGCACGGCACGGGGCTGGACGCCCCGTGCGCAACGGATCCGCCGCCCCGGCACGTGTCGTACGGCACCAAAGCCCAGGAGAGGAAGCATCGTCGTACCGGTCGGCTTCGGCCGACGGGACGGTGCGGGGGTGCTGCGATGGACCTCGGAAGGGAAGCGAAAGCACGAGGAGGGCCTCCACGGGCGAAAGCCGCGCGGAGCGCCGACCTGCGAGATGCCCGGAGGGCGTGGAAACGCCGCGCGGGCTCGACGGAACCCATGACCGTCGCGAGCGGGTCGGGTCGAGGACCTCGGGGTGCCGCGCGATCCCACGCGAGGGCCGGTCATGCGCCGCAAGGCGCTCGACCGGGTCGCACCACTGCTCAAGCCTCCGGAGGGCCGCAACGGTCCCGCGCCCTTCCTTCGTCAGGCTTCGTCGGGCCCCGTCCTCGTTCGCGAGGGCGGGGCCCCTTTTCGTGGGTGCGCCGGGCGTCCGCGCCCTGCGCGTCAGCGCTTGGTCGCGAGCAGCAGGGGGGAGGGCGCGGGCGCGGGCATCTCGACGACGTCGCGGAACCCCGCCGCCTCGCACCACGCCCTCATCTGCGGCACCGTGAACGTGTCGCCCTCGGTCGTGTGGACGAGCATGTTCAGCGCGAACAGGAGCGGCATCGGGGGGCCGTTGCGGTCCGCGGCGGGCACGAACTCCGCGATGACCAGCGTGCCGCCGGGTCGGAGCGCACGCCCCATGCGCTCGACGAGCCGGCGCGCGTGCTCGGGGCCCTCCGAGTGCAGGATGTGGCCGAGCACGGCCGCGTCGTACCGGGCGGTCCCGAAGTCGAGCGCGCGCAGGTCGCCCGGGAGCAGCTCGACGCGCGCGCCGAGGTTCGTCTTCGCGACGAAGCGCTTCGTGTGCTCGAGCGTCGGGGCGAGGTCGGTGGCGACGACGCGCACGTTCGGGTTCGAGAGCGCGGCGCCGAGGCCCCACACCCCCGAGCCCGCCGCCACGTCGAGGAGCGCGACGGGTCGATCCGGGTACCGTCGGCCGAGCTCCTCGCCCACCTGCATCGCGGCGCGCACGTTCATCGCGAACAGGGAGTCCACGAGGCGGTCCCAGAACGCCTGCGCCTCGGCGGGGCGATCGAGCGCCACCGGGGGCTTGCCCGTGCGCACCGTCTCCGTGAGGGAGCGCCAACCGTCCATCAGCGGCCCGGCGTGGAAGACGATGAAATCGCCCATGTACGCGGGTGACGCCCTCACGAGGAACGTCGCCGCGTCGGGGGCGAGCCCGAGCGGGCCGTCCGCGCCCGCGCGCGTGAGGAGGCCGAGGCCCACCATCGCGTCGCAGAGCATGCGCACGGGGCGCTGCGGCGCGTTCAGCGCCTGCGAGAGGGCCGCGGGGGACGTCTTGCCCGACGCGACGTGCGAGAAGAGGTCGAGCTCGACGGCCGAGCCGAGCGCGTGCGTCGCGGCGAAGCCCCACGCGTACTGCAGGATCCGCTCGGGCGTCGGGGGCGCGCCGGACGGGGGCGTGGCGGCGGGCGAGGGCTGGGACATGGCGGGGCTCCGGGGGACGGCGCGTCGGAAGGCGACGTTGTACGCGGGAGGCCGGGGCGGCGTCGCGGAGGCGGTGGGGGGCGCGGGGGGAGGGGGCGCACGTGCCGGGGACGTGCGCGGGCGGGGCGCATCGCGCTCCCGACCTCCCGACCGTCTCCCCTCCCTCCCCCTCCGTCCCACCGCGCCCCCCTGACCTCCCTCGCGGGTCGCCTCCCGCGCTGGGGGCGGCGTCCGTCCCGGCGCTCGGCCCGCGCCGGTCAGAGCAGGTCTTCGGCCTCGTCCTTGAGCCCGCGGAGCATGAGCGCCTCCACCGTGTCCTTCGGCTCCTTGCCCTCGCGGAGGACGCGGTCCACCTCCTCGACGATCGGAAGCGGCACGCCGAGCCGGTGACCCAGGGCCCGGACCGGCGCCGCCGTCTTGACGCCCTCGGCGACCTGCGCCATGGAGGCGAGCACGTCCTCGGGCCGCTCGCCGCGACCGATGCGTTCGCCCACCGTGCGATTGCGGCTCGTCGGGCTGTAGCACGTCGTCATGAGGTCGCCGATGCCGGAGAGGCCGAAGAACGTCCGGCGATCCCCGCCGAGCGCGGCGCCGAGCCGCGCGATCTCGACGATGCCGCGGGTGAGCAGCGCGGCCTTGGCGTTGTGGCCGAGGCCGAGCCCGTCGCAGAGGCCGGCGGCGAGCGCGAGGACGTTCTTGAGGGCGCCGCCGAGCTCGACGCCGACGGCGTCGCGGTTGCCGTAGACGCGGAAGGCGCCGTTGCTGAAGGCGGAGCGGACCGCGCGGACCGTGGCGGCGTCGTCGCCCGCGGCGACGATGGCGGCGGGCCAGCCCTTGGCGACCTCCCACGCGATGTTCGGTCCGGACATCACGACCACGGGACGGCCGGGCGCGAGCTCGTGCAGGATCTCGGAGGGGCGGCGCAGGGTGCCCTGCTCGACGCCCTTGGTGAGGCTGACGAGGGGGAGGCCCCGCGGCAGGCGCGGGCCGTGGCGGGTCCAGACCGCCCGGAGGAACTCGGTGGGCACGGCCGACACCACGGCGTCGGCGCGCGGGAGCAGCGCCTCGAGGTCGGCCGAGACCTCGACCTGCTTCGGGATGAGGTAGCCGGGCAGGAACCGCGGGTTGGTCCGGTGCTCGCGCAGGTGCTCGACGTAGGCGGCGTCGTGGGACCAGAGCGCGACCTCGAGGCCCTTGCGCGCGAGGTGGATCGCGACGGCGGTGCCCCAGCCGCCGTCTCCGACGATGACGATGCGGCGCATGGGGTCAGGCGGCGGGCGGCGGCGTCCGGGCGCCGATCTTGCGCTCGCGGCCCTCGAGGAGGCGTCGGATGTTCTCGCGGTGGCGCCACACGACCATGGCGGCGCAGAGCGTGAGGAAGACGAAGATCCCGATGCGCGCGTGGAACGTGTCGGACTTGTACCGCAGCCAGTACGTGAACGGGATCGACGTCATCGCGATGATGCTGCCGAGGGAGACGTAGCGCGTGAACAGCACCAGCAGGCCCCAGGCGCCGACGGCGTAGATCGCGGGCCAGGTGGCGAGGGCGGTGACGACCCCGAGGGCCGTCGCGACCCCCTTGCCGCCCCGGAAGGAGAGATAGGGCGAGAAGACGTGGCCCAGGATGGCCGACGATCCGCAGACGACCATCATCGTGTTCTCGGTGCCGTGGCCGCCGAGCCAGATGCCCAGCTCGGGGGAGAACCACGCGGCGGCGAAGCCCTTGAAGCAGTCGAGGACGAAGATGCCGAGGAAGCAGTAGATCGCCTTGCGTCCCGTGTAGAGCCGCGCGGCGTTCGTGGCGCCCACGTTGCCGCTGCCGATCGTGCGGAGATCGACGCCCTTGACGAGGCGGGCGTACACCCATCCGAACGGGATCCCGCCGATGAGGAAGGCCAGGAGGGCGGACAGGACTTCGGCGAAGGGGCTGTCAACGGACACGGCAGGCTCCGAGGTGCTCCGAGCATACCCCCTCCGGGCCCGGCGCGCCTCCGCCCAGGGCGGTGACCGGGGACGTGGGGGGGCGGCGGGGGCCATGTCATCATCCGCCCCCATGCCCGTGCTCGGCGTGGACACCGGCGGCACGTTCACCGACGTCGTGACGAGGACCCCGTCCGGGCTCGTCGCGCGGAAGGTGGAGAGCGATCCGGCGGACCCCTCGCGCGCGGTCCTCGCCGCGGTCGGGGCCGTGGGGGGGCTCGGCGCGGGGGGGCGGGTCCACCACGGGACCACGGTGGCGACGAACGCCGTGCTGACGAGGACGGGCGCCCGCACGGGGTTGGTCGTGACCGCGGGGTTCGAGGACCTGCTGGAGGTGGGAAGAGGAACGCGCACCGGCCTGCACGATCTCTCCCCTCGCCGGACGCCGCCGCTGGTCGCCCGACGCGACGTCTTTCCTCTGGACGAGCGCCGGACGCACGACGGCCGTCCGCTGCGCATCCCGACCGCCGCCGCCCTTCGGGCGCTCGCCGCCCGGATCTCGGCGTCCGGCGTGGAGGCGGTCGCCGTGTGCCTGCTGCACGCCGGGGCGCGGGGGGCCGGCGAGGAGGCCGTCGAGCGCGCCTTGCGCGGGACGGAGGTGCCGGTCCACCTGAGCCATCGCGTGGCCGCGGATCCCCGCGAGGTGGAGCGTGCGGAGACCACCGTGCTGGATGCGTACGTGGGGCCCATGATGCGGGCCTACGTCGCGCGGCTCGCCGCGGCCCTGCCCTCGGGCGCGCTGTCCGTGCTGAGGTCGGACGGCACGCGCATGGCGCCCGAGGACGTGGAGCGCGAGCCCGTGCGCACGCTGCTCTCGGGACCGGCGGCGGGCGCGGCGGCCGCGCTCGCCCTGCTGCGGCGCACGGGCCTGCGGCGCGCGCTGTCGTTCGACGTGGGGGGGACGAGCACCGACGTGACGTGGATCGAGGGGGAGAGCCTCCCCGTCACGACGGGGCTCTCGCTCGGGGGCTTCGCGCTCGGCGTGCCGTCCCTCGACGGCCACTCCGTCGGGGCCGGAGGCGGCTCGGTCGGGCGCCTGGAC
>CAZJJQ010000163.1:0-8085 GCA_964546345.1 uncultured Planctomycetales bacterium | reverse complement strand
GCCCCCGGCGCCCCCAGCACTCCCGGGCGGGATCAGTCCAGGAGGAGGAGGGGGCCCGCGGTCACGTCGAGCCGGCGGGCGAAGTGGAGGAGGGGTGGGGTCGGGGGGAAGGGGAGGCCGAGGGGGGCGACCATGGAGTTGTCGGTGAAGTCGGCGGCGGCGGGCTGGAGGGGCCAGGGCTCGTGGGCGATGTCGCAGCGGCGGAGGCGGGAGCGGCGGTCGATGGCGTAGAGGCAGTAGCGCTCGGTGAGCCAGTGGTCGAGGTCGCCGGGGCGCGTCCGGGTCGGGGGGGCCGTGGGGCGGTAGCGGACGGTGAGGGAGGCGGGGGGCGCGTGGCGGTGGATGCGGGTGGAGCGGTAGGCGATGCCGTCGCCGGCCGCGAGGGGGTCGGGGTCGCAGGACATGGCGGCGTCGTAGTAGGGCAGGTGGAAGAAGGTGCGGGCGACGCGGACGGCGATGGGGTCAGCGGCGTCGAGGCTGAAGAACCAGACACCCGGGCGGCCGGCGTGGGTGACGTAGGTGCGGACGTTGAGCTCGGGGAAGGCGGAGACGCCGGGCAGCGGGGGCAGCCATCGGGGGCCGACGCGCGTCATGCGGAAGGGGACGACGCCGAGCCAGGCGACGCCGTCGAACGTGTCGAGCTCGAGCGCCGCGGGCACGAGCGCGCGGAGGGCCGCCGTCGGCACGGGTGCGTGCGCGAACAGCAGGTCGTGCCACGACATGCGCATGGAGAAGAGGGCCACAGGAACCTCCCGCGGAGTAGCAGTACGGAGGCGGCGCAAAAACTTCCAATCTATCTACCCACCCTCGTCCCCCGCCGCCCCCTCCCTTTCCCCGCTGATCGCGACTGCGATGGATCCGTCCTCCGCAGGGCGATCCCGAGTAGCAGTACGGAGGCGGCGCAAAAACCTCCAATCTGTCTACCCACCCTGGTCCCCCGCCGCCCCCTCCCTTCGCCCCCTGGTCGCGACTGCGATGGATCCGTCCTCCGCAGGGCGATCTCGAGGGTTGGAGGTTTTTGCGCCGCCTCCGTACCGCTACTCTTCGCGGATGACCCGACGCGCGGTTGCGGCTCTGGTGGCGGTGCTCTCCTTCGCGGGCTGCGGGGGCGGAGGCGGCGGAAGCGCCCCCCTGCCCCCGCCGCCCCCGGAGCCCCCCGCCATCCTGAGCGTGACCGGTCCCCTCGAGCCCGCCACGGGGCCGACGGTCACGGTGACGGGCGTGTCCTTCCCCGGCGCGGATGGGGACGACGTCGAGGTGGTGTTCACCGCGGAGGACGGGCTGCCGCTCTCCGTGCGCGGCACCCCCGAGCTCCGCGTGGCCGGACGCCGAGTCAGCGAGACCAGCGTGACGGCGGCGCTGTCCCCGTTCCCGATGACGCGATCGGTGGACGTGTCGGTGGACGTGCGGTTCCCCGGCGGGCTCGTGCTGCACGCGACCCCGGGCGCCACCCGGTTCACGGGCGTGCCGGACGCAAGCCTCGACCAGGACCTGGACGGGGTCACGGACGCCTGCGACCCGAACACGTACACCTTCGAAGAGGACGCGGTCGGCGCGGCGCCCGCGGAGGTGTCGGGCGAGGGGGACGGGCCTGCGTTGATGGTCGTGCGCGACGTGGGCGGCGACCGTGCGGCGGCGTTCGGGGCCGTCGGGCAGACGAACGCGTACTACGAGCGGCTCGACCGATGCCGCGCGGACGTGCCGTTCCAGGACGTGACGGTGTACGCCGACGTGGAGATGGCGCCAGCGTGGTGGAACGTGGAGCTGTGGAACGAGGGGACGTTTCTGGGGGCGGCGGGGGCAGGGATCATCGTGCAGGTCCAGCCCTCGGGGCAGATCACCTACTACCAGCGCCTGTGGAACCAGATCGTGCTGGCGGTGAACGGGCCGGTGATCCACGCGAGCGGCCGGATGCGGCTGCGGCTGGTGAAGGGCGAGGGAAGCACGAGCACCCTGCACATCGACAACGGGCCCGCGGACGCATGGGCGGTGGACGCGGCGGTGATCCCGATCCTGGACGACCATGCGTTCCGCGGGCTCGAGACGCGGCTGGCGGCCTATGGCGGGGGCGCGCGCGGGCTCAAGCGGATCACGGTGGTGCACGGGCGCCCCGCGGCCATGATGGCGATCGCGAAGTCCACGGCGGTGTCGAGCGACTGGCAGTTGTTCCCCCGCTCGGCGACCGGGACGGCGACGGTCCCCGTGCGGGTGCTGCACCGGCACCTCGGGGAGGGGCGGCTCGAGGCGCGGGTGGTGCGGTCGGCGACGGGGGAGGTGCTCGACGGGCACGACTTCCCCGATCACGGGAGGGCGCTCACGGCGGCCGACCGCGGCAGGGTAGACCTCGCGGTGACGGGGGTGCCGGCAGGCGGGAACTACGACGTGCAGGTGCGGCTCGTGGACGGTGGCGGGGGCGTCCTGGGTCAGGATGCGCTGCTCGACGTGGCGGTGGGCGACGTGTGGGTGGCGGCGGGGCAGAGCAACATGTCGGGCTACTCGGGCACCCTGTTCGGCGCTGAGACGCCGACCCCGCGCGTCCACGTGTTCCACAACGACGGCACGTGGAAGCAGGCGGCGGAGCCCATGGACGAGGGCACCGAGCAGGTGGACCTGATCTCGAGGGAGACCCCGGCGGCCTCCTTGATGCTGGCCTTCGGGAAAGAGCTCGAACTGCGGACGGGAGTCCCCGTGGCGATCGTGCCGACGTCGCTCGGGGGGACGAACCTGTACGCGCAGTGGCAACGGGACGCCGTCAGGCACGCGAGCCGGATCACGCTGTACGGGTCGATGGTCGCGCGGACGCGCATCGCGTGCGGGGGCGGGCAGGCGCGTGGGCTCCTGTGGTTCCAGGGGGAGAGCGATGCGATCGCGGGGCGCACGGCGGCGCAGTACCGGGCGGACCTGGAGCGGCTGCTCGCGCAGGCGCGGGAAGACCTCGCGACGCCGGCGCTTGTCCTGCTCACGGGGCAGCTCGGGACCTACGACGCGGCGACGCCGGCCTCGTGGCTGCCGATCCAGGAGGCGCAACGCCAGGTGGCCGAGGCAGAGCCGCTGTCGGGGCTGGTCCCGGCCATCGACCTTCCCCGCGCGGACGGGATCCACTTCAGCGTCGCGGGCTACGTCACGCTGGGGCGGAGGTTCGCGACCGCGGCGCGGCGACTCGTGTTCGGGCACGGCGTTGACGAGCGGACGGACCTGGTGGCGTGCGAGGCGGGCGTGGCCCCGGCGACGATCCAGTGCACCTGGGAACGCGCGGTCACGGGGGGAGAGGCGGCGCTCTTCACGGTGTCGGACGACGCGGGCGCGGTCGCAGTGACGGCGGTGGCGACGTCGGGCGCGACGGTGACGCTGACGCTCGCGCGGGAGCTCTCGACCCACCCGGTGCTCTCGTACGGCTTCTCGACCACCCCCACCCGTACCTGGGTGCGCGACGCATCGGGAGTCCCCGTGCCCTGCTTCGACCAGGTGCCGGAGATGCCGTAAGAACAGCAGTACGGAGGCGGCGCAAAAACCTCCAATCTGTCCGCCCCCCCATGTCCCCCGCCGCCCCCTCCCTTCCCCCCTCACGACCGCCGGCGCAACGGATCCGCCGTGCGCGTGTAGATGCTGAGGATTGGAGGTTTTTGCGCCGCCTCCGTACCGCTACGCCGCGTCCTCGCCGCAGCCCCATTGGAGGTCGAGTGCCCGACGCGCCACCAGCGCGACGACCTGGGCATAGCCCTCGTCCGCGAACATCAGTCGGCGGTGCTCCTCGATCCTGCGCCGAACCGCGGTGGCGCCCGGGGGGCCACGCAGACAGATCTCGGCGAGGGTCAGCCCGCCCAGGTCGCGAAGGAGGCCGACCTCAAGCGTGGGCCAGCCCTTGACCTGCAGGCCGGCTGGAGAACGGACGAGGAACTCGGGTTGCACGAGTTGCTCGGCCCGAACGCTGCTGATGATCGACTGGGCAGCGGCGTAGGACACTCCGGGTTTCGTGTTGTCCGCGAGCTTCGCCTTTCGGCGCATCCACTCGCGTACGGCGGGGGGCGCGGCGCCGATCAGGCTGTCCAGCTCGTCTTTCCCGGATGGCGCGCGCGTGATGCGGGTGTGAACGATCGCACGTTCGGCAGCGGACAGGGGCCCACCGAAGGCCGCGACGTACAGCCGGGCACGCTCGGCGGGGGGTGGGCTGCCCAGTCGCCCGTCGATGTCGTCCGTGTGGAGCCACCGGGGGCGCCGGGCGGCCGTGTAGTGTCGGGCGCTGCCGTACGGGTACTCCCCAGGGGTCCGGACGAGGCGCGCTTGGGGGGCGTTCAGGTCGATGTAGCGGATGAGCACGCGGAAGTAGCGGCTCGAGAGGACCGGGCGCGAACCGAAGCGCCCCCGGAGGAGGGTGCCGTCGCGCCTTCTCAGGCGATTGAAGTAGCGGACGTACCGGTTGAGGACGTGCATCATCGCCTTGGAGAGCTCGCCGCTGAGGCTTCGAACGACGAGGTGGTAGTGGGTAGTCAGGAAGGAGTACGCCAGGATCTGGATCCGGCCGGCGCGGACCTCGCGGACGAGGAGCGCTTGGAAGTAGCGGATGTCCTGTCGGCTCTCGAACATCGTGCGGCGGGCGATGGCGCGGCCGAACACGTGGTGGATGGAGTTCGGGGCGTCGTATCGGGGGCGGCGCGGCATGGGGGCACCTCGGGTGGTCGCCCTCTACACGCGCGAGTACCGGCCGCGGTCACATCTTGGAGATTCTTGCGCCGCCTCCGTACTGCTGGTTCATCCGTCGCCCCGGCTGCGGCCAGCGGATTGGCAGTACGGAGGCGGAGCGAAAACCTCCAATCTGTCGCATCTCCCTCCCCCCTGCCCCCCGCGCCCCCCTCCTCCCTCCACGGACGGGTCCCCGCCGGGGGTCCACGCTTCATGATCTCCCCTCTGCGCGTGCCGCCGCTGAGGATTGGAGGTTTCTGCGCCGCCTCCGTACAGCTACCTCACCGGAACCGCCGACGCGAACAGCAGGTCGGGGTCGTTGCGGCGCGCGGTGCGGACCAGCGTGCGAAGGGAGGGCTTCGCGGGGCCGTGGAAGGTCTCCTTGCCGTCCACGGTGACGATCACGTCCTTCGTGGGGTCGATCGAGCGCTCATCGACGAGGAGGTGGAGCTCGTCCAGCGCCCCGGTGCCCGAAACGGTGAAGGCGTTGCCGCCCTTGGCCTCCACCGTGACGACGGTGCCCAGGGCGGGGCGGGGCCAGTAGAGCCAGTAGAACTGGTGCTTCCACGCGCGGACGGGCTGCCAGACGACCTTCTTGGGGCGCGGGGTCCGAGGGTTCTTGCTGGCCCACGCGATGCCGGGCTCGGGGCCCTTCTCGGGGAAGTCGTGGCCCCGTCCGTCCACGCGCTCGTAGGTGTGCAGGTAGCCGCCCGGGTCGTCCTTGGCCAGCTGGTCGAGGGCGGGCACGGCGAACTCGTTGGAATCCGGGGGGACGTTCTTGTCGTCGAGCGACTGGTAGACGTAGATGGGGAGGTTGCGCAGGTTCGGGAGGATGCCGTCCTCGACGCCCTCGATGGGACCGGTCCCGCCCTTGCGATAGCAGGTGGGGGCGCCGGCGAACGCGGCCAGCCCCGCGAAGAGGTCGGCGTGGATCGCGCCGAGCGTCCACGTACCGTAGCCGCCCATGGAGTGCCCGGTGAGGTAGATGCGGTTCGGGTCCACCTTCCCCGCCCGCTTGAGCCCTTCGATCATCTCGAGCACGAACTGCTCCGTCGCGGGAGGGTCGGTCCACCCCCGCTCCGTCTTCTCGAGCACTTCAGGGGCCGCCATCCACATCTTGAGGCCGCTCGCCGCCCCGCCGAACGCCGATGCGGCCTGACCAGCGTCCCCGGCCCCCGCGCCCCCCCCATGCAGCGCCACCAGGAGCCCGCCCTTGCCGCCCTTCGTCCCTCCGAGGAGATAGAGGCCGCGCTCGGGCTTGTCGTAGAGGTAGTTGCGCGCCTGGACCGGCGCCTTCCGGCCCTTCGCCGCCAGCGCGAGCAGCGGCTTGCGCCACGCCGACGCCTCCGCCCACGTGAGCTCGTCGAAGGGGGCCAGCGCCGCGAGGGCGGGCTCGAGGCCGGCGTCGGGGGCCTCCATCGCCGCCTCGACCAGCTTGCGCACGGAGTCGTCGGTCGGGGGCTTCGCCTCGCCGGTCCGCGTGGGCGCGCCCGCGAGCGCGCCCCCGAGCGCGAGCGCCGCGAGGAGCGCGCGGCCGAGGAGGGCAGGCCTACGCACCACGCGCATCGAGCTCCTGGCCCTTGCGTCCGCCGGGGGTGAGCCCCTGGCCGCCCCCGCCGCCGAGCAGCGTCTGCGCGGCCTCCACGGCCCGGGTGACCAACGCCCGGGCGCCCTCCCTCAGCGCCCCGCTGCCCTCCACCTCCCGGACGTTGTTCTCCATGTCCTCGGCGCTCCATCCCCGCGAGTGGGCGACGTAGGGGAACTGCGGGAACTGGCAGCCGAGCTCCGCGAAGAAGCCGAGCATCTGGCCGGCGACCCCCTGCACGTTGTCCTGGCCGCCCGTGATGATGAAGCTCGCGACCTTGTTCTTCATGAGCGTGCGATTCGCGATGGTCTCCTGGTTCTGCACGCAGTTCATGCGCTCGACCATCTTGAAGTAGAGCGAGCTCGGGGCCCCCCAGCGGATCGGCGTCGCCACCAGGATGACGTCGGCCCCGTGGACCAAGGCTTCGTAGACTCGGTCGAGCTGGTCCTTCTTGTCCATCAGGGTGATCGTGCAGGGCCACGTGCAGGCGCGGGCCGCCTTGCTGTAGTAGCCCTCGCAGGCGCGGAACGTGAGCTCGCGCAGGCGGATCAGCTCGGTCGGGCAGCCGAGCGCGGTCTTCGCGTGCCCGAGGGCCTCCTCGAGGAGCGCGTCGCTCGTGCTGTAGCGGGGGAGCCTCGGGTTCATGTTCGTCGTCGAGATGCCGACGACGCGCACGGGCCCAGGCTCGCGAACGACGGCTCGCGCCAGGGGGTGGGGCGCATGGACCCCGTGTCCCCGGGCGGTACCGTTGGCGACGTCGAGGAGGACGCGGCCGTCCTCGACGCGCACGGGGTAGGCCGGGACGTGGTCGGCCTCGTAGCCGGGCTCGCCGAGGCCGTTGGCGCGGTGGAACTTGTAGCCGTGCCAGGGGCAGGTCACGTACTCGCCGGAGAGCGTTCCCTGCCCGAGGGGGCCACCCACGTGATTGCAGCGGTCGTTCAGCGCCCCGAAGTGGCCGTCCTTGAAGGTCAGGCAGTAGGTCCGGCCCTCGACCGTCACCTGCCGGATGGGCAGGGCCGACAGCTCGGCGACGGACCCGACGTCGGTCCACTTGGCTTCGGCCATGCGAGCTGCTCCCGTTCGAAGGAAGATTGGAGGTTCTTGCGCCGCCTCCGTACGTCTGATCTGTCCGTTGCCTCGAAGAGTAGCGGTACGGAGGCGGCGCAAAAACTACCAATCCGCGCTGCCCCCCGTCGCCTCCGCCTCGCTCTCCCGCCTCCCCCCGCCCCCGGAGCCCCCGACCTCCCTCCGCTGGATCGCCCCCCGCTGAAGAGTGGAGGTTTTTGCGCCGCCTCCGTACTGCTACTCCCCCCGTAGGATGGCCGCCATGCTCCGCGCCTGCCTCCGCCTCTGCGCGCTCGCCGCCCTCGTGCTCGCACCCCTCCTGCCCGCGGGGGCGGCGCCGCCGGCGATCGACCGGAAGGGCCTCGACGCGCTCGCGGTCGCCTGGGCCAAGGCCCGCCCGAAGTCGAAGTTCGACGCGTGGGACCCGAAGGCGCGCGCCGAGATCCTCGAGAAGGCGAAGGCGCTCGGCCCGATCCCCGAGGGCGCGCTCGAGGAGGTCCGCGACGTCCTGTGGAAGGCGCTCCGCAAGGAGTGGCCCAAGACCGACGGGAAGATGACCACGCCCTACGGCCCCGCGACGTGGATCCAGAACGGCAAGGGCGGCCCCAAGGCCGGCCTCGTCGTCGGCCTCCACGGCGGCGGGGAAGGCGCCGGCGACGCGAGCGAGGCCGCGGGCAAGTGGCGGCTCCCCGGCTGCCTCCACATGTACCCGCAGGGCATCAAGCTCGTCCACGACACGTGGAACACCGTCCACG
>CAZJJQ010000162.1:0-8087 GCA_964546345.1 uncultured Planctomycetales bacterium | reverse complement strand
GTCGAGGCCGCCTCCGCAGCTCGCCCCGACGCCGGCGCCGCGCCCCTCCGCGCCCGCTCCCGCGCCGGACCATGCTCCGGTCTCGCCCCCCGCCGATCCCGCTCTGGGGGGCCGGTCGGTGAACGAGCGCCTCGTCAAGGTCTCGGGCCTCGGGCACGCCGGCCGCACGAACGGCAAGCTCGTCCCCCTTCTCGTCCTGGGCACGCTGATCGCCGCGGCGGCCTGGTTCGTCCTCACCCGGCTCTCGTAGTCCGAACGCAGGAGAAGCTGACTCCCATGGCCACCGACAAGAGCCTCCGCGAGACCCGCCTCGTCTTCTACCGCGAGGACGTGGACTCCATCGACGCGGTCCTCGACGCGTTCCTCAAGCAGAGCGCCGCCAAGTGCGCGCTGCTCATCGACAAGGACGGCCACATGGTCACGCATCGCGGCGCGACCAAGCGGATCGACGTGGACACGATCAGCGCCCTCGTGGCCGGATCGTTCGCCGCGACCCGCGAGATGGCCAAGCTCCTCGGCGAGGAGGAGTTCTCCGCGCTGTTCCACCAGGGCAAGAGCGACAACATCCAGCTCTCCCTCGTGGGCGACCGCGCGCTCCTCACCGCGATCTTCGACGACCAGACCACGGTCGGGATGGTGCGCCTCTACGCGGCCGAGGCCGCGAAGCGGCTCGGCGCCATCTTCAAGAAGAAGGCCGCCGACGCCTCCTCCGACCGTGCCGAACGGGCCCCCGCGGAGCCCGACGCCGCCTTCCGCAAGAGCACGGCGACGGCGCTCGACGACCTCTTCGGCGGCAAGTAGCCGATCTCCTCGCGGACGCGCCCGCCCCCGGGCGGCGCGCCTGACCCCAGTCTCCCTCTCGTGTTGCGTTCGTGCCGACGGCGCCCCCTGCCAGGGGGGCGCCGTTTTTCGTGCCCGCCTGCGCGGGTTCGGCGGCCCCGGGGCACACCGGTGGCCCGGCCGGAGTCACGCCAGACCACTTTCGAGGCTCCCGACGCCTCACGCGGTGGAGAACGCCGTCGCAGAAAGTTGCCGCACGTTCGGCGCTTCGGACGAGCGGGGGGTGGCCGTACACGGGCTCAGGTGCGACATCGACGCCTCCGGGGGAAGTTCGCGCATAGTTCGTATCCTAGCCCCCCCCACCGACAGGGGTTCCTCCCCCCGGCGCCCCCCACCTCCCCCCGGACTGCGTGCTGGCCGGCCCTCTCAGGCCACGGGCGGTTGGGGAGTCCGCACCGCCGCCCGCAGCGCCTCGGCCGCGAGCCGCAGGGCATGGCGACGGGCGGGAGGGACTCCGCCGAGGGTCGCGTCGAGCTCCGTCCCGGTGACGGCCGCCTCCGCGGCGGCGCGCCCGGGCAGCAGGGACGCGAGGGCGCTGCCGACGGCGATGGCGCCGGTGCAGCCCACCACGCGGAACCGCGCCTCGCGCACCACGCCCGCGACCACGCGCAGGTCGAGGGTGAGCCGGTCGCCGCAGACGGGGTCCTCCACCGTCGCGCGGTGGGTGGCGTCCTCGAGGCGCCCCTGCCCGCGGGGTGAGGCCAGGTGATCGAGGTAGGCGGCGGAGAAAGGACCCGGGGCGGTCATGCCGAGAGTCTCGCAGGCGGGCGAGCCTCCCGCTCGAGGCGGAGACCCGCTACCCTAGGGGCATGGCACGACTCGTCGCCGAATCCGGCTCCCTCACCGGCAAGGACTGGAAGATCGACCCGGGGCTCACCCTCGGGCGCGAGGCCCACAACACGATCGGGATGCCCGACAACAAGAAGGCCTCCCGCGACCATGCGAAAGTCTGGCGCGAGGGACCCGGGCGCTACGCCGTGGTGGACCTGGGGAGCACGAACGGCACCCAGGTAAACGACGACCGGATCTCCGGCCGCCACACCCTCGTCGACGGCGACGAGCTGCGTGTGGGCGAGGTGACGTTCCGCTTCCTCCTCGACGAGGACGAGAAGCCGAAGAAGAAGGAGCCGGCGGCGCGCCTCCAGGAGGTGTTCGGGAATGCGGGGGGCGGCGGGGGCGCGGCGCCCGGCGGCGGCATGGGCATCGCGGGCTCGCCCGCGGCCGCCACCGACACGGGCGGCAAGGCCGTGGCGGGAACGATCGAGGTCAAGTCCCGCATCCTCCAGTACAGCAAGAAGAAGGGCGGCGGCAGCCCCGTGCAGATGGACCTCAGCCAGGCCGCGGGCGGCCAGAAGTGGCTCCTCATCCTCGCGGCCCTCGCCGTGACCGGCGGCCTCTTCTGGTTCGTGATGCACCTGGCGCAAGGCGGCGGCGGGTAGCGCCAGCGCGGCTCTCGCGCGCGCCCGGGCGGAAGGGTCGACGGCGCCCCACGAGGGGCTACGAGACGCGATGAACGACATTCAGCTTGGGAAGCTGAACGCCTAGAAACGTAAGTCGCGTAGCCATAGCCACTTACGCCATTCGGCAAAAACCACTGTGCTCGCCACTGTGCTGCACAGGCGTCACCAACGTGCACCAAGTTGCACTTCCGGGGGAGCGGGCCCGACGCCACTCACGGCGCCCAGGGGGGCCCGGCCGGCGCCCCGCCCGCGACCGGGGGCCGGGGTCGCCCCCGGCGCACCCCTGCAACGTCCCCAGCGAGGCCTTCGAAGGGGGAAGGTTGCCGGGAGCGCCGAGGGACCATCAGGTTCGGCCACGCCACCCCTGACGAGGCGGGCGGAGAGGCACGCGGCTGGAGCCGCGTGGATTCGGGACATCATGCCCCCTAGTACCTTGTCCCTCAAGAGGTTGCGTCCACGGCGACCCCCTGTAGATGAGCTCGGCCGCAGCACACAACCCCACCACCAAAGTGGACCGGGTCAGCCTCAAGCTATTGGATCGGCTGACGCGGATCTCTTCACGGAAACTCCTCCAGGACCGTCTGCATGTTGCGAAGCAGGATGCACGGCGTCCGCAGCGCGTTCGCAATCTTACGAAGCAACCCGCGACCAACTGCGTCACATCTAAGTGTGAATTCGTCGCTGGTTTCGTCGTGGCTATAGCGAAATGTAGCGGAGAGGAGCCACTCATACTTATGCGGCCTTGTAAACTCGAGTGTGAACTCCGAGGTGTCGCTAAGGACCAGCGGATACGCGCCAGTGGCACCTTCAGCGATCTTACACGACGGCCCGAGGGCGACGTCGAAGCCAACTCTCAGGGGGGTTGTCAATCGAAGTGCGACATTGAGCCTGTCAACCAACTCATCGAACTCTCCAGGAAAGGAGATCAAGACGTCTCTTGAATCGCTCACGCGTCCACCTCACTATAAATCACGGGAACCTCCGAATCACCTCGTAGCCGTCTCCGACTACTGTGACGCTGTCCAATTTTGCAACATACCCGGGCGACCTTGCAACATCCCTTAACCCGTCGAGGGCATCGACATCGCGGAGCCCGGTACCTCTAGCGTCGATGATAATGACCCGGGCCTGACCCGCCCCCCTGATCCCCGCCTTCACACGATTGAGGACTGTTGCAGACGTAGCTCCCGGCTCGAGTTTCTTGAACTCGGTCTTAACACCGTCCACGAACGCGTCCGCCGTCCGACGAGAGTTGTCATCGGGTATGCGTCGCACCTCTTTACTCTGGCTCGATAGATAGTTGATCAGAGGCCATTCTCGCTTAAGAAATGGGGACTTCGGATCGTCGATGATAGCACCAGGCCCAAGGCCACTTGGGACGACCATCTCGTCAAATGTGAGCTTCCTTGCGCCGCCGACGGCAGCAAAGGCTTCCGCGAGCTCGCGAACCTTTGCCCACTTTTGCTGAGAAGCAATGGTACTCGTGGCCCACTCCAGCCACTTGACGTAGTCCACAGTGTCACTGTGCGCCAACGGGATGACAAGGCCTTGATAGACGGCGAGTCGATGCGCCAGACCTTCCAGGGTGTAGTCAGCGAATGGGTCGCGTTGGCCAAACATCTCATCAAAGTCGTCAATCGGCAGGTCCGGGATGATACCGCTGACGTCCCGCCTGCGAAAAATTCGCCACAGGTTGTAGATCAGACGGTGCAGCCCTCTAAACATTGCCTGCAGTGAGCCACAGAGGCGTGATCCCGCGGCCAACTCCGGGACTCCAACACTCGGGAGTGAACGGCCGGATATATCGTTTAGCGTCTCCAAGGCAATTCGGAGAACATCCAGCTCTCTGACAAGCGCAATGAGCCTCTGCGCCTCTTCGTCCAAACAGGACCACTGGGACTGCCCCCACTCGCTCCCGATGGCGCAAGGCAGCTGAGCGGCTATGCGCCTCGCAATGCGAATTGCCTCCCCGGCGACCCACACAGCATAGCCACGCGCCTTAGCCTCCGTCTTTCGCGAACCCGGGCAATTCGATACTCCTGAACCACTACTTATCGTAGGAATGTACCACTCACCCCCTTCGCTGCTCATGCCTGCCTCAAGATGGCCAGCCAACGTTTTCAACGCGACGAGGTTCGACTTCAGCTTCTCGCACTGCGCAGTCAGGAACGATGTCTCGACATAGAACGGACAGGGAGCCCCACTCGGCGCGGGAATCACCACCGGAGGACGCTGACTCAGGTCCGCCAACACACCGGGGGAGAAGGTGCTATAGGGAGCGGTACCGGAGAATGAGGCCGTAGTTGTCGACGCACCCCTACCGGAGACAATGTATGGACCCGAAGGTGGTGCGCCCGGGGGAGCGGGGGGCGGCTTTACCGGCGCGTACTTGTAGCCATCCACGGGGGCCTTTCCACCACCACCTCCGCCGGTTTCGCTTGCACCGCCTCCAGGCTTCTTGCCGTCGCCGTGACCAGCGCCTCCCTCCCCGCTCGGACCTCCCGGAACATCGCCACCCTTGGTCTCAGGCTGGGGATCGCTCACCTTCGGAGGCTGAGGCGCGCCCCCCGGTGGACTCACCGGCGGCACCACCTTTGTGCACTTGCAGGTCTGTCCATACGGGCATGGAGGGTTGCAACCACACGAACTCGCGCACGGAGAGCCAGAGGCCTGGGCGATTTGCGGGGGAGATTCGCTCTGCTGGGAACGGGGCGCTTCGCCGTCCTGCGGCGGCGCCTTTCCCTTCTCGTCGCCGAAGTAGTCCGCCGGATCTCGCTTCAGTTCCTCAACCTCCGGTTCCGGGTTGGGGTCTTGCGGGATCACCTCTGGATCTTGCGGGATCACCTCAGGATACGGAGGCTTCGGC
Organism: uncultured Planctomycetales bacterium; assembly: GCA_964546345.1. Taxonomy (GTDB): domain Bacteria; phylum Planctomycetota; class PLA2; order PLA2; family JAEUHO01; genus JAYTCP01. The sequence goes on along the minus strand of CAZJJQ010000162.1, from coordinate 2,921 downwards.
TGCCCGAGTTCCGCCGCGAGCTCGTTTGCCTTCCGCTTGAGATCATCCGTCAGCGGCTGTGCGGGTACGGAGCCAGGTGATTTTTCCGCATGTTGCCGTCTCCCCGGTTCCATCCCGCGCGGGGTCGGCCACGCGGAGCAGGCGCGCACTCCGGGCGCTGAGAATTGTAGGCGGCGGAGTCCGATGGGCATGCTCGCGGCGCGAAGGTCGTTGACGAGTTCGCCCGAACGCACGCCCCCCGGAGGGAGCGCGAACGCGCAGTGCACCTCGCCCGCACCACTCTAGCAGCGCTGCCGCCGCCCCAGGCCTGGGTCGTGAAGGGAGGCTCGGTTGGGAGACCGGGTGGGCTACCGATTCTGCTGACGCTCCCCAGGATGACCGCCAACGGCTGGGACTCCACCGCCCGCGATACCGGGCCCGGAGACACGGCCCCAGGCATCCGGGTTGTCTCGGTCGCATCCGCGCACCACAAGCGTGCCTCCGAGATCCGTCCCCGGGACCACCGCTCCCCTGCGACGCGCCAGCGGCAAGGCGGGACCGCCGTTCCGCCGGCCGGATCCTCGATCCGTGCGGGGGGGAGCGGAGGCACAGCCGGATCGCGCAGAGGGCGCAGGGCCCATCTCCCGACCACAGCGAGCTGCTGGCCCTTTCGGGAACCGTCGTCCCGCTCGAGCCGCGGGCTCCGGGTGGGCGCCTGCTGTCCGTGCCGACCGTCGGAAGGGCTCACGAGCGCGGAGCCCAGCCGCGTTTCGACCCACACGCGCTCCTCCGCCCCCGCGGGACGCCGTCCGCCTCCTCCCCCCGCCGCCCCCTACCTCCCGGAAGGGACCGCCCTACGGTCGGCCGCGTAGGCCGTGCGCGTCGCGCGCTCCCCCTCGCGCGCTCTACTTCGCGCGCGGGGCGCCCACGACGGGGGAGAGCAGCCGTAGCGCGACGTCGAGCGCGGCGGCGCGGCGGTCGTCGCTGAAGTCGGTGCGGGCCGCGAGGGCGTCCACGGCGGCCTCCGGCGTCGCCGCGTGCGCGATGGCCTCGCGCACGAGCGGCTCCACCGCGGCTTCGATGGAGAGCGCGCGCTCGCGCCGCGCGACCCGCTTGCGGAGCGGCAACGTGGACCACAGCCGGGCCGTGTTGTCGCCCGACGCCGAGACGAGCGTAGCGCCGTCGGGCGAGAACTGGAGGCCGTGGACGTACGACGTGTGGCCCCGCAGCACGAGCAGCTCGTCGCCGCTCTGGGCGTCGTGGAGCCGGATCGTGCCGTCGTCGCCGCCCGTCGCGAGCCGGGTGCCGTCGGGCGAGAACGCCAGCGCGTAGACCATGCCCGCGTGGCCGCGCAGCACCGCGAGCTCGCGCCCCGTGCGTGCGTCGGCGATCCGAGCCACCCCGTCGCGGCCCGCGGAGGCGACGAGCGATCCGTCGGCCGACCACGCGACGCGGGCGATGCCCTGGGTGTGGGCCGGCAGGAGCAGCGTGGAGCCGGACCCGTCCAAGGCCTCCCGAGCCCAGGCGCCTTCATGGCCTCCGAGGAGCACGGCGCCTCCCCCACCGACGGCGAGGGAGTAGACGTGGAGGCTGCCGATGCGCGTCCCCGCGCGGCGCTCGAGCGTGAGGGCGTCCCGCTGCACGACCCCGAGAGAGTCGGGGGCGGGGGTCAGGATCGAGCGCCCGTCGGGCGTGTAGGCCACGCCTGCGTCCATGCGATCGACGCCGTCCTTGGCGACGGCCGTGCGGCGTCCCGTGCGCAGGTCGAACCGCGTGACGTCGCCCGGGCGTCCCGCCGCCACGATGGCGGACCCGTCCGGGGCCCACGCGAAGGCGTGCACCGGGCCCGCCGTCTCGAGGACGGCGAGCGGACGGAGGGAGACCGCCCCGTAGACGCGGATGCTGCCATCCCACGAGGCGGTGGCGAGGCGCCGGCCATCGGGCGAGTACGCCACGTCGTAGAGGAAGGGGTAGCGGTTGCCCTCGGCCTGCGCCCGATGGCCCCGCAGCACGTCGTAGCCGCCGTCGTGATCGACGAACCAGACGTGGCGGCTCGCCGCATCCAGGGTCTCGACCTCCGACCCGTCCCCGCGGAGCCGCACGACGGCCCGGTCCTCGACGTCGAGCGCGGGGATCGCGGCGACGAGCCGTAGGTCCGCGGCGTCGAACACCCGCAGCATGCGCTCCCGGGACCAGCTGGCGACCCGGCGACCGTCCTCGCTCCACGCCGTGGAGAGCACGTCCTGCTGATGGACGAAGGCGAGCTGCCGGCCGTTGCCGACGAGGTCGGACAGCAGGGCGCGGCGGTCGGCGCCGCCGCTGAACGCACGGCGGCCGGTGGGATCGAGCGCGCCGCAGAGCGCGGCGTTGTCGTGGTCGGCGACCGCCCGGACCGGCCCGTCCGCGCCGGTGTCGAGGGCGTAGACCCGTCCGTCCCCGATCGTGCAGACGGCGTGGCGCCCCGTGGCGTCCAGGGTCAGGGAGGTCCAGTTCCAGCCGTCCGGCGCGGTCCGCAGCTGCACGGCCCCCGAGGACAGGTCCACGACCCGGACGCGCGGCGTGAGCGTCTGGCGGCTCTCGACCACCGTGGACCCGTCCGCGGAGACGGCCAAGGCGTCGCAGTGCCCGGCACGCCCCTGCGCGCCGATGAGGAGGCGCGACCCGCCCGTGTCGAGGTCTACCTGCTCGAGCGTACCGTCTTGCCTCGCGACCACGAGCGCGTGCCCGTCGCCCACGAAGTCGGCGCGCTCGATGCGCGGCCCGCCCGCGAGGCGCCGGACGACGAGGCCCGTGTCGGTGTCGAGCACCACCGCGCCGCCGTCGGGCTGTCCGCCCACGGCCCGCGGCGCCCGGGGATGGACGACCTGCCAGCGATCGAGGCGCTCCGCGAACCGCACGACGCGGGCGGAGCGATCCACCTGCGCCTCCAGGTACTGCCACTC
>CAZJJQ010000161.1:7820-8126 GCA_964546345.1 uncultured Planctomycetales bacterium | reverse complement strand
TGCGGTACTTCGCCTCGGCGGCGGCGAAGTCGCCGTCGGCGTCGACGGGCGCGCCGGCCGAGGCGAGGGCGATCGCCGCGAGCGTCCCGAGGACGGCGCGGACGAGCCGCGTGCGGCGGGGCGCGGCCGGGGGCGGGAGGGTGGGGGCGGCGGGGGAGGGGGACACGGCGTCGGGGGCGAGGGTCACGCGGGTAGTCGATCAGGGAGGGGACGGTGCTGCAAGGGGGGGGAGCGACGGCTGCGACGGACCGTACGGAGGCGGCGCAAGAACCTCCACTCTTGCGGGGCGTCGCGTTCGACCGGCAG
>CAZJJQ010000161.1:0-7810 GCA_964546345.1 uncultured Planctomycetales bacterium | reverse complement strand
GGGGCTCCTCCTGGTGCTGTCGGTCCCCCCCCCCGCCTCCGTACGCCTACTTCCCGGGCTTCTTCGGCGGCGGCGGCTTGAAGGGCGGGATCGGCGTCGAGGGCTTCGTCGGCGGCTTGCTCGGCGGCGCCTCGGGCTCGGGCGCCGAGCCGGCGCGACGGAACTTGCCGCGGCCGAGCTCGGCGATCGTGCGCAGGAGGCCGTCGTCGGCCTCGCCGATGGCGACGCAGTGCATCTCGACCTCGCGGAAGAGGTTGAGCCGCGTGAGGTCGGCCTGGAGGAAGTTGGCGCCTTCCATGGAGGTGCTCGAGAAGGGCCCGAGGTAGTTGAGCTCGGGCCCGTCGCTCTGCGGGCGGCCCGTCTCGGGGTCGGCGGCGGTGTCGCCCGGCTCGCGCGAGTCGAGCTTGACGAAGTCGTCGGAGGTGGGCGCCCCGTCGGAGAGCAGGAAGAGGCTGTCGATCCCGTTCTCGAACGCCCGGCGCTCGACGTACTCGCCGACCGGGAAGTTCGGGCGCGCGCGCGGGATGCTGCGCCCGACGATCTGGAAGGCCATGCGCATGGCCCCGTGGAGGTTCGTCTGACCCTTGAGGCGGCCGTAGGGGCGCTCCGGCATCCCCTTCGTCGGCGGGGTGATCTTGAGCTGGTCGAGGTCGGTGCACGCGCCGCGCACGTTGCCGCCCGTGAGGCCGACGAGGCCCGGCGTCGTCGGGAGGGGCTCGGCGAGGTCGCCGAAGAGGAGGACGCAGAACTGGCGCTCGTCGGCGCCCGGCGGGTCGTCCTTCACGGCGGCGAGGGTCGTGCGCAGGGTGAGCTTGAGCATCTCGCGCGCGAGGTCGAAGCGGGTGCGCACCTTGTCCCAGGGGAGGTCGTCGTCGCCGGGCGTCGCGCCGGCCTTGGGCTCGCCCGCGGTGGCGAAGCGGCGGATGCGGACGAGCTCGGCGGCGGAGAGCGGCGCGAGCATGGAGTCGGAGGCGTCGATGACGTAGACGGTGCGGAGGCCGGTCGTCGTGAGGCCGAAGAAGCGGCCGGGGGCGTAGCGTTCGTCGCGGGGCTTGCGGGGCGAGGCGTCGCGCGTCTTGGCGGCGCCGAGCTCCGCGCGCCACGCGGAGGCGTCGAGGCCGAGGAAGTCGGTGCCGAAGCACCGGGCGAGGTGGCGGCCGATCACCCACTTCGCGCGGCGCGGGAGCGTCGCGTCCTCGAGGAGCGCGATGCCCTTCTCGGCGAGCGCGGCCGCCGGGGCGGGCAGCGGGCCGTTCGGCGCCGTGGGCAGCGCGGCGACGGCGGCCTCGGCGAGCAGCTGCCGCGCGAAGGCGTCCTTCGGCGGATCGTCGAGCAGCTCCTGCGCGAGCCCGTTCGCCTCGGGGCGGCCGAGGTTGACGAGCGCCTTGAGCGCCGCCGCGCGGAGGAAGGGGTCGAGCACGGGGCTGCCCACGGAGGCGGACGCCTCCGCGATCCCCGCGAGCTGCGTCTCGAGCCGCAGCGCCCGGTACCACAGCCACGCGTCGGTCGCGTCCTTCTCGTGCTGGCGCCACTCGGCGTACATGGGCGCCATCGTGGCGGGCGCGACGAAGTGCGTCGCGAGCAGCGTCACGATCGTGGAGCGCACCATGTCGGCGGGATCCTCGGCCCTGCCGTAGTCGGCGGCGAGGAGCCGGAACGCGCGGGGGTCGTGCGTCTCGGCGAGCCGCACGCGGCCGCGCGTGCGCATGAAGAGCGACGGGCGGTTCCGGTAGGCGCGGTACTTCGCGACGATCTCGGAGAAGCCGTCGCCCGCGCGCGCGGGCGAGGGGCCGACCGCGGTCGCGAGCGCGAGGGCGAGGGTCGTCCAGGCGAGGCGGCGGAGGGGGGAGGCGGGGAGGTGCATGGAGGAGGGGGACGCGCCGGGCTGCCGGGGGGAGGCATCGTACCCCGTCGATGGGCCGGGTCCGCGGGCCGGGGCGCCTCGGCAGGCGCGGGAGGAAGGGGGCGGGGAAGGCGGGGGGCGGCGGGGGGAGGAGGCCTGCGTCCCTCGGGGTGCGGCGGGACGGAAGGCGCACGCTATCCTCGGGGGCCGTGTCGCTCTACGAAGGCACCATCGTCTGCCCCGGCTGCGGGGCGCCCGCGAGCAAGACCGCTTCGGCGTGTCCGTACTGCGGCGCCGAGGTCGTCCTCCCGGCGCCGAAGGGGGCGGAGGGGCCGGCGGACCGACGCACGTACTGCGTGCGGTGCGGACAGCTCTACCCGTCGCGGCTCGGCAAGTGCCCGCGGTGCCCCCCGTCCTCGAACGACCGGCCCGCCGGCACCTGCCCGCGGTGCCGCGGGGCGCTCGAGGCGATGCGGGTGGGCAACGCGACCATCGACAAGTGCCCGGGCTGCGGCGGGCACTGGTTCGACGGCGACGAGATCGAGCACGCGGCCGACCTGACGACGCACGGCATCTCCCGTCAGGAGGCGGTCGGGATGCGGCGGACGATCCCCGCAACGTCGGAGGTCGAGCGGGTCGTCAAGTACCTGCCCTGCGTGCGCTGTGGCGAGGTGATGAGCCGCCGCCAGGTCGTGCAGCGGGCGGGGATCATCATCGACGTGTGTCGCCTGCACGGCGTGTGGTTCGACGGGGGCGAGCTCGAGCAGTTCCTCGCGTTCGTGCGCGCGGGCGGGCTCGAGGTCAACCGCGTGGACGGGGTCGCGCAGCTCGAGGCGCGGCGCAAGCACGAGGAGGAGCGGCTGCGGGCGGCGCAGGGCACGGGCAGCCTGCCCGTGGACCCCGGGCCCACGCTCGACTGGGTGGACGGCCTCTTCTACGCCGCGCGCGCGCTGCGGAGGCTCTGGCGGTAGGGGCGCGGCGCGATCCCGCCGACGAGGCTCAAGAGCCCGGGATGCGCGTCACCCAGATCGTGGAAGCGATGCCCAGCGGGCTCAGCATGGAGGCGATGTTGAGGTTCTTCGCGAGGACCGTCTTGAAGGTGGGAGAGCTCTGGGTGAAGGACTCGATCGAGTCGTACGTGTGCAGATACAGGGACTCGACGACCAGGTAGAGCACGACGAGCAGGTAGAGGCCCGGGAGCGCGAAGGCGGGGAGCACCTTCTCCTTGCTCACCTTGAAGTGGACCACCCGCTCCGACGCGTTCTCGGGGAACCAGAAGAGGCTGAAGCAGGTCAGGGGAGGGATCCAGAGCCCCAACAGCGCCGGAAGCCCCTCGGAGACCTGGCTGGCGGTGATCAGGCCTCCCGTCACGGGGCTCAGGACGAGCACGAGGAAGCTGACCAGGGCGAAGCCCAGCCACAACAGGAACAGGCGGGTGCGAAGGGAGGCTGCGCTCATGTGCGGGTCACTTCTTCAGGGCCGCGAGGGCGAGGTTCAAGAGGGTGAAGGAGTCCAGCCGACCTGGTCCGCCGCCCCTTGGCGGCACCACCGCTCCGGGGTCGTGGGCCATCGTAGCGGCCTCCATCTCCGCCGAGCGCGCCTTTCTCAGGCGGTACACCTCGACGCTGACCTGGACGCCGGTGGGACGCCCGACCGGCGGCTGGCGTGCGAGCTTCAGGACGAGGACGTGGGCCTCCTGAGTGAGCCGGTCGAGGTTCCGCACGTTGAACGGGTTCGACTCGACCTCGTACGTGGTCAACGAGTCTCCCTTCAGGCGACGGAGGTCGAACTCCAGGTTGACGCGCTGCTCGATGCACCGCTTCGCCTCGGAACAGATGCTGGGGAACGCGATGCTCCACCGGCTCGCGAGCGCCTCGTCATCCCACGTGGCGCCCGAGGACGCGCCAGGCAGGTAGCTGCGCCCGATGCCCGAGACGGGCAGGTGATCCCACGCTTCGGGCGACACCCAGCCGGGGAACTCCTTGGTCCGAGGGCGACTCCCGGGAAGGGGAACCTGGTCGCTGCCATCGTCCTGCGCTTCGACGGCGATCAGCGGCTCCACGGCGATCTGCGGCTCGATCGGGGCGGACAGGATGGGGCGCAGATAGGCCGCCACCTGGGGGAGTCCCATGGCGGTGTGGATCCTCAGCTTGCGTTCGGTGCGTGCCACGCGGGGGGCGGGGCTCCCCTTCGGCAGCCCTCTCTGCAGGGCCTCCGCGACGAGGTGACACACCCAGACGCACTCGCTCTCGGTGAGGTCCGCGATCGAAGGCACCGGGAGGTCGATCCACAGCTCGGCCGCCAGGTGGCGGGCCGCCAGCGCGTTCTCGTCCGCGTCTTCAGGGCTGGCGGGCTTCGGGAGGCCCTGCACCGCTCCGCGATACCGGACGCGCGTCCACTCCGCCTCCGGAATCCGATGGGCGACGACGGGTTGAGCGGTCTCGCCGTCCACGGACAGCATCATCCGGTGGCTCTCCTCCAGCGCCTCGAGGATGCTCGCGTCCATCGCGATCGGCACCCCCTTGCCGGGGTCGCTCGGAGCCGACCGCAGCATCGTCTCCGGCCCCGTCCCAGGGACCCTGGCGAGCGTGAAGTTCGCGCCGAAGGCTCGACCCTCGAAGCGCGCGTGACCGGGGTCGATCCTGAGGTGGATGGGGACGGGCAGGTGCGGCGCCACCGATGGAAGGGCCACGCCGATGCGCCAGAACCGGATCGGCGGCGGGAGGGCGGAGCTCCCCGCGGGGACGGGGGGCGGCTCGTCGGCCATCGGCGCGAGGCGTGTGGGATCCGCCCCCGGGCCATCGGAGGTGGTGGTGGCCTGGATCGGTGAAGCACCCGTGGGATCGTGTGGACGCGGGGAGAGCACGATCCACGCCCCGACCGCCAGGGCCGCCAGCAACAGGACGAATCGGAGACCGGCGACCAGCGTGACTCGAGGCATGGCGGAGACCCCTCCCGAGGGCACGGAGGCTACAGCGACCAGGGCGGGGGCTCCAGGGCTTCGTTTCAGGCGCACCTCCGGCCACGGTCACCGGCCGGCCCCCGCCGCCCCCAGCCTTCCCGGAAGGGATCGCGGCGGGACGCCGGAGGGGACCGGCGTCGGCCCGCGGGCATGGGCTACGCCGGCGGGCTGAGCCGCTCGAGGAGGTAGCGGAGGCCGATCGGGTAGCGGTACTCGATCGCGGCGTGCGTGCCGTCGAAGAGCTCGAAGAAGACGTCGGTGACGCCCAGGGCGGCGAGCTCGCGGCGGAAGGCCTCGGCGCCGAGGTCGAGGGCGTACTCGTCGCGGCGGCCCGCGTCGAGGTAGACGGCGCGGAGGGAGCGGAGCGCGGCGGCGTGGCGGGGGGCCATGCGGACGGGGTCCCAGGCGAGCCAGCGCTGCCAGACGGCGTCGTCGGTGCGGCCCGTGGCGGGATCGAAGGGGAGGCGGACGGTGCCGTCGGCGTCGGTCGAGTAGCAGGCGGCCATGCAGTAGAGGTTGAGGAGGACGGCGTCGGACTTGCGGGTCATGGCGGGGCGCGAGCGGAAGTCGCGCCAGAAGCGGTCGTACGAGCCGCCGTGCTCGTCGCGCAGCGCGCGGACGGCGTCGCGGACGTCGGGAGCGTAGGAGACCTCGAAGAGCGCGTCGCCGGCGTGCGAGGCGAGCCCGCCGAAGAGGTCGGGGCGCAGCATGGGGGTGACCATGGCGCCGTACCCGCCGCTCGACTTGCCCTGGATGCCGCGGTGCGCGGCGGCGGGGAGGGTGCGATAGCGGGCGTCCACGAAGGGGACGACCTCGTCGCAGAGGTAGGTGTGGTAGCGGCCGGTGCCGGGCGAGTCGAGGAACTGGCTGCCGCCGAGCGAGGTCCAGCAGTCCACGAAGACGACGAGGCCCGGGGGCGCCTCGCGGCGGGCGAACATCGCGTCCACGAGCTCGAGGTAGGTGGGGCGGAAGGGGGCGCGGTTGCGCCACATGTCGAGCTGGCCGGTGAGGCCCTGGATCGCGTAGACGCTCGGGTAGCGACGCGTGGGGTCGGCGTCGTAGCCGGGCGGGACGTAGACCCAGAGAGGGCGGCGGTGCGGGTCGCCGAGCGGGTTGCCGCGGAGGGCGCGGCTGTCGAGCTCGTGCTCCTCGAAGCGGCCGGCGAGCGGGGCGGACCAGGGCAGCATGCGGGCTCCTCGTGCGGCGCGCGGGGCGCGATCAGGGGGCGGGCTTCGTCTCGGCGTCGAGGACCTCGATCATGCGGCGGTAGAGGCGGTCGGCCTCCTCGGCGCTGTCGGCGACGGCGGTGAGGCCCGTGCGACCGCACTCGGGCAGCGCGCACATCATGTGGAAGACGATGCCCGTGAGGCGGGTCTGGTCGAAGTGGAGGCCGTGACGGAGGGCGAGGTCGAAGAGGTCCTCGGGCGTGAGCGCGCGGTAGGCCGGCGACTCGACGTGGTCGGACGCGACGAAGTGCTTGCGGCGGCCCCCGGGGGCCGTGAAGACCGCGGCCTCGGGGTCGTAGGTGCCGTCCGTGAGGAACTGGAGCGTGAGGAAGGGGTGCGTGGTCCCGCCCTTGCGGAGGTTGATCTCGATGGCGTAGGGCTGCCAGGGGCCGCCCTGCGTGCGCGCGACGACGAAGTCGAGGGCGAAGCGGCCGAGGACGCCCTCCTTCGCGAGGCGGTCGCCGATCTTCTTGGCCTCGCGGCTGATGGTGGCCGCGTAGGCCTCGTCGGCCGGGAAGCGGCAGCCGAGGTAGCTCTGGCCCGTGGGGCCCCCGAGCATCTGGTCGTGCGTGGAGAGCAGCTCGACGTCGCCGAGCGGCGTCACGCGGAGCTGGACGCTCGGGCTGCGGATCTCCTCGGCCTCGATGCGCTCCTCGACGATGCCGTGCTGCTCGGCGAGCTTCTCGAGGAAGACCTCGTAGGCGAGGCTCGCGAGCTCGAAGCGCATGTTCGGGAGCAGGGCCCGGACCGCCTCACGCTCGCGCGCGGAGCCGGGCGCGGGCAGCTGCGAGACGTCGAGGTTGGCGTTGCCCGTGCCCGAGACGCCCTCGTTCACCTTGATGACCACGCGGCGCAGCGTGGGGCGCTCGCGGCGCATGGCGACGATCGCTTCGACGAGGTCGTCCTCGGTGGCGAGGTCCTCGCGGCCGAGCGGGTGGGGCACGCCTTCCTCGCGGAAGAGGCGGCGGGCGCTGCTCTTCGTGCCGAGGCCGACGAGACGCGGGTCGCAGCCGTACATGGGGATGCCGAGGCGGAGCGCGAGCTCGCGATCGGCGGGCGTGGTCGCGAACGGGACGAGGTGCGCGCGGTCGGGGTCGGGGATGAGCGCGCGGATCCTCTCGAGCATGCGGGGCCGGTCGAGGAGCTTCTTCGTGAGCGACCGGGGCTCGGCGTCGAGGGGCGAGACGAGGAAGAGGCGCTTGCGGGCGTGGCTCGAGATGACGCCGGGCATGAGGTCGAGGTAGTAGTCCACGACGCTCGGGTGGATCGCCTGCCCCGTGACGTAGACGAGGCGCGCGCGGGGCTGGCGGAGCAGGAGCATGAGGAAGAGGTAGCGCTCCTCGTACGCCTGCATCTCGCTGCCCTTGAGGTTCACGTCCACGTCCACGGACGGCACGACGACGATGGTCTGCGGGTCCTGGTTGAGCGCGCGGATCGAGGTCCACAGCGGGACGAGCTTGCGCTGGAGCGCGTCGAAGCGCGCCTGGGTGGCGGCCAGCGCGGGATCGGTCGGGAGCGGGGCGGGCGACATGGGGGCCTCCGGAGGCCGGGGGAGGATACCCAGGCGGCGTCCGGGGCGGGGGATCCGGGGGGCGGCGCGGTACGTGCGGGGGCGGTGGGGAGATTCGAGGCGGAGTTACGTGACGCGCGCCCGGTTCGCGCGATGTATAGGTGTGAAGACCATGCACGCGAGGTTCACCCGGGCCGACTACGCCCTCCTGCCCGAGGGCTTCCCCGCCGAGCTGATCGGGGGGGCCCTCGTGAAGGAGGAGGCGCCCA
>CAZJJQ010000160.1:0-8145 GCA_964546345.1 uncultured Planctomycetales bacterium | reverse complement strand
CAGCGACATCCTCGAGATCCACCTCGGGGACAGCATGGACATCGCGGAGCTCCTCAAGGTCGTGTCCGGCCGGACGAAGAAGCCGATCGTGTGGAGCGACCAGGACAAGACCGTCACCGGGAAGAAGATCCAGGGCTCGATCGACATCCGCTCTCCGCGCGGCAAGCTGTTCGAGACGATCCGCGCGCTCCTCACCTTCCAGGACATCGTCCTGATCCCGATCGGGGCCAAGGGGTACGAGATCTACGTCGCCATGGACGCCCGCACGCTCTCGGGCCAGTTCATCCTGAAGAACAAGCCGGTCTACGTGGACCTCACCGACGAGAAGGCGCTCGAGATCGAGGGCCAGGACGGCCTCTTCGTCGCCGCCACGATCAAGGTCAAGAACCTCGACAACCTGCGCGACGCCCGGACGGCCCTGCAGCGCATCATCACCCCCCAGAACATCGGCAGCGTGCAGGAGGTGCCCGCGGCCCGTGCGTTCGTCGTGACCGACTTCGCGCCGAACGTGGTGGCCATCTACCGCCTGCTGCGCGAGATGGACGTCCAGCCCGAGGGCAAGAAGGTCAAGCAGGAGTACCTGACGCTCCAGTACGCGCTCGCCGAGGACATCGAGCCGATCCTCCAGGACCTCTTCACCGGCAAGCAGCGGCTCTCCCAGCCCCAGCCCAACCAGCCGGGCGGGTCCGACATCGTCGATCCCGAGCCGCGCATCATCTCCGACGCGCGCACGAACCAGATCATCGTCTACGCCACGGAGGACGACATCCAGGAGATCCGCGCGCTCGTCGAGCACCTCGACACGAAGCTGATCTATCCGAACCCCCTCGTCTACGTGATCCAGCTGAAGAACCTCGAGGCCGAGGAGACGGCCCAGGTCCTGACGACCCTGATCGACGGCACCTCGCTCTTCGGCAGCACGGGCGGCTCGCTCGGCAGCGGCACGTCCGGCAACCGCCGCACGGGCAGCACCGGGCGGACCAACACCACCTCGAACCGGCCCGCGGCGGCCAACCCGTCCATCGCCTCCAGCAACCCGGAGAACCAGGAGAAGCCGGCCGTCGTGGCCGACAAGGCCAGCAACAGCCTGATCATCGCCGCGAGCAAGGACCAGTACGACCGGCTGCGCAACATCATCGACCAGATCGACATCCGCAAGTCGCAGGTGCTCATCGAGGCCGCGCTGGTCGAGCTGTCCCTGGACGACGGCTTCAAGTTCGCGGTCGAGCTCGCGGGCCTCGACAACAACGGTCTCGACCCGCACGGCAACCCGAGCGGCTTCTTCGGGACCACCTACGGCCTGACCCAGTTCGCCGACCGGGACGGCGACGGCACGTTCACCGACCGCGTCCCCCCCTTCATCTCGGACGGCGGCGCAGCGCCGACGGGCCTCATCGGCGGCATCTTCGCCAGCGGGCAGGTGCCGTTCATCTTCCGCGCGCTCAACACCGTCAAGAAGACGCGGGTCCTCCAGCTGCCGAGCATCGTGACCACCGACAACGAGGAGGCGACCATCCGCGTCCTCGACGAGCAGGCCACCACCGACAGCACGGTCACGAGCGGAGGCAACACGACGGGCGGCTTCAAGGGCTTCGAGGAGGCGGGCACCACCCTCTCCATCAGCCCCCACATCGCCAACGACGACTACCTGCTCCTCAACATCAACCTCGAGGTGTCCGGCTTCCAGGGCGAGCCCAAGGTCGTCGGCAACAGCCAGATCCCGGCCAACAAGTTCCGGCGCAACATCGTGACCGCCGTCACGGTGCCCGACCGTCACACGGTGGTCCTCGGCGGTCTGCTCGGCAACACGCAGCGGAGCGACGTGGACCAGGTGCCGTTCCTCGGGGAGATCCCCGTGCTCGGCAACCTCTTCAAGGGCACCAGCAAGACCGAGGTCAAGACGAACCTGTTCCTCTTCGTCACCCCCACCATCCTGCGGGCGTCCGACGCCGCCTTCGCCGACTTCGACCGGGTCACCTGCGCGCGCAAGAAGAAGCAGGACGAGCTCATCGGCGCGGTCGAGATCCCGTTCGCGCAGTTCCGCAACTGCGACTCGGGTCGGTGCTTCGACCCGGCCACGAGCGGCCTGCGCGGCTCCGGCTCGGCCTCCGACCGCCTCGAGCGCCTCGGCGTCCTGGAGCAGACGGAGTTCCGCAGCGTGAACAAGGAGCGCCTGGCCGCGGAGGCCGCGGCCCGCCGCCGCGAGCTCGAGCAGTGCGGGAGCAGGGGTCGCTGATGCCGGCCGAGAACCCGCTGGTCCGCCACATCCGGGAGAAGGGCCTCCTCACCGCCGAGCAGATCGCCGATGCGCTGGAGGCCGAGAAGTCCTCCGGCTGGTCCCTCGACCGGGTGCTCGTCCAGAAGGGCCTGCTCTCCGAGCACGACCTCCTCAAGGTCGCGGCGGTCAGCCTCGCGCTCCCCTACCGGGAGAGCATCGCCGACGCGTCGGTCCCGTCCGAGTTCGTGGACAAGGTGCCCGTCCAGTTCGCGCGCAACTACTACCTGGTGGGCATCGGTCGCGCCGACGGGTCGATGCAGGTCGCCACGGCGTCCCCCCTCGACGCCTATCCGATGGACGACCTCGCGGGGATGCTCGGCTGCGAGCTCGAGCCGGTGCTCGCCCCGCGGACCGAGATCACGAGCCTGATCAACAAGGCGTACAAGAACAAGCAGGACATCGTCCAGGAGTCCATCGGCGAGCTCGAGGAGGGGGACCTGATGTCCCTCGCCGAGGGCGTGGAGATCGGGGAGGACATCCTCGACACGGCCAACAAGGCCCCCATCATCAAGCTGGTGAACATGCTGTTCTTCCAGGCCTTGAAGATGAGGGCCTCGGACATCCACCTCCAGCCGTTCGAGGACCGGCTCCAGGTCCGCTACCGCATCGACGGCGTGCTCTACGACATGGAGGCGGTCCCCAAGCGCGTCCAGGAGGCCGTGACCAGCCGCATCAAGGTCATGGGCAAGCTCGACATCGCCGAGCGCCGGCTCCCCCAGGACGGCCGCGCGACCGTGCGCATCGGCGACGCGGAGGTGGACGTCCGCATCTCGGCCGTGCCGACCAACAACGGCGAGCGGCTGGTGATGCGCCTCCTCGACAAGTCGGCCCGCCTCTACGAGCTCGAGGAGATCGGGCTCGTGGACGAGAACCTGCGCCTCGTCGAGCGGTTCATCGACTTCGACCACGGCATCATCTTCGTCTCGGGCCCCACGGGCTCGGGCAAGACCACCACGCTCTACGCGTCGCTGTCGCGCATCGACTCGACGCAGATGAACGTGATGACGATCGAGGACCCGATCGAGTACCACCTGCCCGGCATCAGCCAGATCCAGGTGAACGAGAAGAAGGGCCTGACCTTCTCCTCGGGCCTGCGCTCCCTGCTGCGCCAGGACCCCGACATCATGATGGTGGGCGAGGTCCGCGACGTGGACACGGCCCGCATCTCGATCCAGGCCGCCCAGACGGGCCACCTGGTCTTCAGCACGATCCACACGAACGACGCCCCCACCGTCATCACGCGCCTCCTCGACATCGGGATCGAGCCCTACCTCCTCGCCTCCTCCCTCATCGTGGCCATCGCCCAGCGCCTGGTGCGCGTGATCTGCCCCGACTGCAAGGAGGCCTACACGCCCGACCACGACGACCTGCTCGAGCTGAAGCTCCTCGCCGTGGACCCCGACCGGCTGCCGAACGGCAAGCTGCACCGCGGGCGCGGCTGCGGCAACTGCTTCAACAGCGGCTACCTCGACCGCACGGGCCTGTACGAGATCCTCCCCATCGACGACGCGATGAAGGACCAGATCGTGGCGCGCGCGAGCGCGTCGGCGATGAAGCGCTCGGCCCTCGAGCGCGGGTTCACCACGCTGCGCATGGACGGCGCCATGAAGGTGATCCGCGGGGTCACCACGGCCAAGGAGGTCATGCGCGTGACCCAGATGGACATCGTCTAGCCCGATCCATTCATGAAGAACGAGGTCATGGAATGAGCCGAGTGAACGCCAGGCACCCGTCGGGGCCGATGGACGCGGCCCGGGCGCGAAGCGAGCCCGACGACCGCCTGTTCTTGCCACACGCCGAGGAGGGATCGCTTCGCCGGAGCGACTTCGAGTCGCAGAGGCGGCGTCGGACGCGCCCGGCCCGCAGCCGCGGCCCCAACCTCGTTTCCTTCATGAACGGGTCGGGTTAGGCGACCGCCTTGCCCGTCTACGACTACAAAGGACTGACGCCGTCGGGCGAGGCGAAGACGGGCATCGTCGATGCCGACTCGCCGCGCGAGGCGCGCATCAAGCTGCGCGCGCAGAACGTCCTCGTCACCGACATCACCGCCCGCGAGGCCGCCGTCCGCCGGGACAAGGAGGGCGCGCCCGGGAAGCCGATCCTCCAGTTCAAGCGCTCCCTCAAGGGGCGCAAGGACGTCCCGACCTACACGCGCCAGCTCGCGACCCTCCTCAAGGCCGGCATCCCCCTCGCCCAGGCCCTCTCCGCCCTCATCGAGCAGTGCCAGACCGACGACCTCGAGGCGTGCTTCCGCGACATTCGCGAGCGCATCACCGGCGGTCTCTCGTTCGCCGAGGCGCTCGCCTACCACCCGGCCTACTTCGACGACCTCTTCGTCAACATGGTGAAGGCGGGCGAGGCCGCGGGCAACCTGGACGGCGTCCTCAACCGGCTCGCCGAGTACCTCCAGCGCCAGGCGCAGATCCGCAACAAGGTCTCCGCGGCGCTCGCCTACCCCCTCGTCATGATGGTGATCGGCGTGGTCATCGTCATCATCCTGATGACCTTCGTCGTGCCGAAGATCATGCAGGTCGTCGAGCAGTCCAAGCAGACGCTCCCCCTCATGACGCGGATCCTCCGCGCCGGCTCGCAGTTCTTCGCGAGCTGGTGGCTGGCCATCGTCGGCGCCATCCTCGCGCTCGCACTCGCCCACCGCGGCCTCATGCGCAAGAAGGAGTACCGGTACGGGGTGGACAAGCTGAAGCTGAAGGTCCCGATCATCGGCGACCTCGTCCGCAAGGCCGCCGTCTCGCGCTTCGCGGTCTCCACGAGCACGCTCCTCAAGAGCGGCGTGCCCGTCCTCGAGGCCCTGGTGATCGTCAAGGACATCGTCGGCAACGAGGTCATGGCCCGCGTCCTCGACACGGTCCACGACCGCATCGTCGAGGGCACGGACATCGCGACGCCCATCAAGAAGTCGGGCGTCTTCCCCCCCGTGGTCGGCTACATGATCGCGGTGGGCGAGCAGTCGGGCCAGCTCGAGGAGATGCTCGACCGCGTGGCCGAGGCCTACGACGAGGAGGTCGAGGTCACCACCGAGAAGGTGACGAGCCTGCTCGAGCCCGTGCTCATCGTCTTCATGGCCGCCGTCGTCGGCTTCATCGTGCTGTCGATCATGCAGCCGATCCTGAAGATCTCGGACATCAGCAAGGTCCGCAAGTAGGCGCGCCGGGGCCGCGCGCCCCGCAGGCCGCCCTCGGCCCCCCCACCCCAGCCCGGGGCCGTCCGCGCCACCCCTGGGGCACCGATCGGGCCGGCACGGCCCGGGGCGCCGGGGCCGGCGGAGGCGACCCCGCGGAGGAGGGGGGCGGCGGGGGGAACCCCCGGCCCACCGCGCGGGAGGGGAAGGGCCCCCCTGTCGAAGCGCCCGGGGTCGCGCCCCCCGCCGCCCCCCCGGTCCGAGCGGGAGCCGGGCCCTTGCTCGACGTATCATGGGAACGGCGACGGCGTGACCGTCGTCTTAGGCAACGAGGGGCCGATCCGGCCCCGTGGAGCGCGCGCGATGACGAAGTGCAGCCGGACGACCCACGGACGCCAGCGGGGCTTCACCCTGATCGAGCTCATGGTGGTCATCGTGATCCTCGGCCTCCTCCTGGGCGTGGTGGTCCCCAACGTCTTCCACAGCCTGACGTCGGCGACCAAGGACACCGCCCGGAACCAGATGGCCAGCATCGGCGGCGCCATCGAGTACTACATCCTCGACAACAAGTCGCTGCCGAAGTCCCTCGACGAGCTCACCCAGCCGAGCCCGAAGTCGGGGGAGCCCTATCTGCGCAAGATCCCCCAGGACCCGTGGAACGAGGCGTACGAGTACAAGATCGTCAACCCGGGCAAGCGCGAGTTCGAGATCACGAGCGCGGGCGAGGACAAGCAGTTCGGCACGGCGGACGACATCCGGTACCCCGAGCGGGACGAGAAGTAGGGTCCGTGCCCGCCCGCGTCCGAAGGCCGGTCGCCCGCGCGGGGGAGCACGCGCGGCCGCGGGGCTTCACCCTGATCGAGATCATGGTGGTGCTGGTGATCCTCGGGATCATGCTCCTGTGGCTCCCCGCCCGCATCGACGGGTTCGGCGACCGCAGCAAGCTCGACTCGGCCGCGAGCACCATGGTGTCGGTCCTGACGGCGGCCCGCGAGCTGGCCATCATCGACGGCCACGAGGTCCGCCTGCAGTACCTGCTCTCCGACGACGAGAAGGACCGGAGCGCCACGGGGAAGTTCCGCTACCTCGTCACGTCGAAGGTCCGCGAGACCCCGGAGCAGCTGGCCGACGACGCCGACCGGGACACGCGCGCGAACGAGCAGGAGCAGGACGAGTGGGTCGCCACCACGTGGCGCGACTTCCCCGAGGGCGTCCAGCTCCAGGCCTACAGCCAGGAGAGCGGCATCTGGGTGAAGGGCACGCGCTCGGGCGAGCCCATCGAGATCTCGTTCGGCCCCGACGGCGGCGTGCGTCCGCCGCACGGGATCCGGCTCGTCTCCGTGGATCTCCCTCCAAGCGTCGAGCGCACGATCACGATCACGGTGAACGCGCTCACGTCCGCGGCCCAGGTCATCGAAGGCGAAGGCAACCTCCCCAAGAGGCTCGATCCCAGTGACTTCCGCTGAGGAAAGGGTCCGGACCGAGGCTGCCGCACGCCGCGGCCCCCCCGCGTCGCGCCCCTCCCTCGTCCCGCGCCCGCCGGACGCGGCGCCGGCCGGGCGACGTCCTCCCGGGAGGGCCGGGGAGCGGGGCTTCACCCTCGTCGAGCTGCTCGTGGCCTTCGCGATCCTCGCCGTCGCCATGGCCTACATGACGCAGATCCAGACGCGGAGCCTCCAGCTGGGCGCCAAGGCCCGCGACCTGCGCGACATCCGGGTCATGTCCGACACCGTGTTCCGCAAGCTGATCTACGAGCTGTTCCAGACCAACGACGGCTACAACGGCACCGGCGACGTGCTCTACGCGCAGTACGCCGAGATCCCGAGCGCCCAGCGCGACCAGTGGCGCCAGTTCCGGCTGGTGTTCCACAAGGAGAAGCGCATGGCCGCGGGGACCGATCCGACCGGCGGCGTGCCGGGGATCGACTCGGGCACGAACGGCGCGACGACCGGCACGGGCTCCTCGACGGGCTCGGGCTCCGGGTCGGGCAGCGGCTCGGGCTCGGGCACCTCCACCACGACGGCCGACGCGACGGGAGAGCCCGTGTACGTGCTGAGCCTCGAGGTGTTCGCCGGGGACGAGTCCGAGGAGCCCGACGTGGTCCTGCGCACCATCGTGCCCGTGCCCGCCGCCGAGCTCGAGGAGAACAAGTGACGCCGTCCGTCCCCCGGGTCCGACGCGATCGTCCCGCGGACGAGGCGGGGAGGCGCCGGGCGCCGCGCGCGTCCCGTCGGCGCGGGAGGGGCTTCACCCTGATCGAGGTCGCCGTCGCGATCACGCTGCTCTCGCTGACGATGACCTTCCTCTACCAGATCCTGTTCAACACGATCCGGAGCCGGGACGCGCTGCGCGAGGGCCTCGAGGCCCCCAAGATCGACAACGCGGTCCTCGACACGATCCTGAAGGACTTCCGCTTCCTGTACTACCGCGCGGGCCAGTTCCCGGCCGACGCGGGGTTCTGGGGTCGCAACACGTCCATCTCGCAGATGGATCGCGTGGACTTCCTCACGAGCCGGACGAGCCGCGTGGCGGAGCTCGAGGAGGCGACGCAGGCGAGCGGCAGCTCCCCCTTGGTCGAGGTCGGCTACGCCGGAAGGCGCTCGGAGCCGAACGAGCCCGGCGGCCGGTGGTTCTCGCTGTACCGCCGCGAGGCGTACTTCCCCGACGACGATCCGACGGACGGCGGGATGTTCGACCTCATCTACGACAAGGTGCGGCGCTTCGACCT
>CAZJJQ010000159.1:0-8158 GCA_964546345.1 uncultured Planctomycetales bacterium | reverse complement strand
TCCGAAATCGAGCCCGATCGGTCGGGAGCGCATCTCCCCCGCATCGGGGGGGCCGCGACGCCTTCTACGATTTCTTCACAGCCGCTCAGCGGAACCGGATCGACAGAAAGGGCGTGCGTCCGCTGCCCTGCGAGTCCTCCTGGTCGTTCAGGCCGACGAAGTCCACCGCGCCGTCGAAGTCGCTGTCGCCGAACGCGAAGCGCAGCCGGAACTGCGACCGGGGCCGACCGAGGCCCCAGTCGGCCCTCACCTGGCCGGTCACGTCCACGCCGTGGTAGCCGACCACCGCGTCCCCGCTGAACACGCCGAACGCGCTGTCGAGCGCCGGGAGGGCGTAGTCGCCGGCGTCGAGCGTCGGCCCGTAATCGAGGTGGTCCACGACGATCACGCCCAGGGTGGCGAAGGGGTTGCCCGACACGCCCTCCTCGGAGACCTCGAGCGTGGCGGACACGATCTCCGTCGCGGAGGGGGGGACGGACGCGAGGTCGAAGCTGTAGAACATCCGGTTGCCGAGCCCGTTCTGGACGGGGTCGATGTCGCCCACGCCGGGCCCCGAGCCTCCCGTGAACACGTTGCCGACGCTGTTGACGAAGCCGTCGAGCGCGGCCTGGCTCGCGAGGTCGATCGCGCCGGGCCCGTCGGCGCCCCCGCCGCAGGCCGCGAGCGAGAGGGCCGCACCCGCGCAGGCCCCGCGCGTCCGGGAGATGAACGTCCTCATGGGTCGTCCTCCGTCGGTTCCCCTCGAACGCGACGCTACACCCGCGCCGGGAGCCGGCCCCGTGGAATCGGGACGTGCCGGGGAGGGGGAGCGGCCGCCCGACTCAGGCGCGCAACGTCAGGTCGTAGACGGGGTAGATCTCGATCGGGTGGTAGCTGAGCTTCGCCTGCCGGAGGCCTTCGTCGCCGAGGTCCTCCTCGCGGTTGACGAGCGTGCAGCCCGCGGCGGCGATCCGCCGCGCGACCTCGCGGTTGATCACCTGGAAGCTGCCCTTGTGCGTGCGCGTCGCCTTCTCGAAGTGGACCGCCGCGATCTGGGGGTTCAACCGCTCGTAGACGGAGAACGCGACGGGCTTCGCGTCGACGCGGATCAGGAGGCCCTGCTCGTCGAGCCGGTCCCAGTGGCGCATCGTGAACTCGAGAGCCTCGAGCTCGGTGCGGACGGAGGGGTCGCTCTCGTCTACGCCGAGGCCGCGGGCCATCGCGAGGAGCAGATCGACGCAGTGCGTGCCGCACGCGGCGTCCATCGGCACGGCCTCCCACCCCGGGTAGAGCGCCTCGAACTGGGCGACCAGGTTGCGCTTCTTCGCGTAGCGGCGCCCCGGGAGGTCGGCCAGGTCGCGCGCCAGGTAGACGTAGTTGGCGCCCGCGCGGTCCTCCTGCGCGTCGAAGTGCGCGCAGAGCTCGCGATGGCCCTCGATGAAGTCCTGCGCGACGCTCAGGAGCTTCAGGGGATAGGCGAGCGCGCGCGCCTCGGCCAAGAGGGTGTCGCAGCACCCGCGGCTCATGGGGCCGATGGGCTGGAGCAGGTGGCGCTCGGCCGCTGCCCCGTACGACCGCGAGACGAGGACGCAGTCGTCGCTCATCCGGGCCCACTGGAAGCCGTAGGGCTCCGCCCACGCCACGAGCGCGTCGAACGTGTAGCCCGAGATGCGCTGGGGGAAGCGTCGCAGCAGCTCCTTCAGCGTCGGGCCGTCCTCGATGCGCAACGGACGGAACTCGAGCCCGAGGAAGCGCGAGCTCACGGTAGCTCCGGCGTCGGGTAGCGCATGGGGACGTAGCCCGACAGTTCGCGGAACCCCAGCCGCTCGTAGAACGCGGTCGTTCCCGGCTCGGCCACCAGCCCGATCCAGACGAGCCCGCGCTCGAGGCACATGCGGGTGAGGAGCGCGATCATCTCGCGGCCCACGCCGCGCCCGCGGAGCTCGGGCAGCACGACGACGTCCTGGATGTACCCGTCGCTCACGCCGTCGGAGATCACGCGGCCCATGGCCACGGCGCGCTCCCCCACCACGGCGACGGCGAAGCAGAAGCTGCCCGCGATCATGGCCGGGATGGACGCGCGCCCCGCGGCGCTCTCGCGCCACCAGCCGGCGGACTCGTAGAGTGCGACCACGTCATCGGCGGGCCACGCGCGGACGATGCGGTACTCCGGGGGCGACGGCCACGGCGCGGGCGACGGGGGGGAAGGGGGCATGGGAAGGGGTGGGGCGCGGGGAGGGGAGGGAAGGCCGCGGCGGGGCGCGCCCCGCGCGACCTACGACGTCACAGGGTGCGTCGGATCCGGAGGAAGCCGGTGAGCGTCTTGAGGCCGAGCAGGCCCGTGAGGCCCCACAGCAGGACGTCGAGGCTGCCGTGCCAGAGGTAGAGCTCGACGGGCACCCACGCATAGACGAGGAAGCGCGGGCGGAAGAGCCAGGAGTACGGCACCCCCATCGCATTGCGCACCATGGCGAAGCAGACCACGATCCCGTACGTGGAGAGGTAGAGCCCCGCGGGCCAGATCCCCGCCGTCCCCGCGTGCGCGAGGGCGAGGGCGTGGCAGGTCACGACCGCCTGGTCCGACGCGGAGTCGTTGAACGATCCCCGGTTCGAGGCGCGGCCCGTCAGCCGGGCCAGCGGGCCGTCGATCCCGTCGAGCAGCACGTGGGCCAGGAGCAGGAGGAACGAGAGCGGCTTCGAACCCCACACGTACACCGGGCAGGAGGCGAGGCCCGTGACCAGCGAGAGCAGGGTGAGCTGTCCCGGCGTCACGCCCCATCCGACGAGGGGGAGGAGCAGGGGACGCAGCAGGGTTCCCCGGATCGCCTGCGAGCGGCTCATGAAGCCGCCCTCGTCCTCGGAGTAGCACGTGACCTTGCGCAGCGACTCGGTCGGCATGGGGGCTCTGTGGTCGTGAAGAGATCGTCGAAGGCGGCACGGGCGCCCCCGATGCGGGGGAGATCCGCTCCCGACCGATCGGGCTCGATTTCGTAGGCTCGCGCAAGACCGAGGGGCCCAACCGAAGTGCTGGGAACGACCTGCGGCGGGGAGGAGATCGTATCTGGACCCCGATACCTCGACGAGCCGCCGCGCGGCACGAGCCCCGAAAGCGAGCCCGTACGTCCCGACGGCGACTTCTATTCAATCCCTGGGTCGTCCGGCAAGGGCGGCCGGGCAGGGGCCCTCGGGCCGCGGGAGGCCGCGTCACTTTGCCCGGGCCGGCGGGGCCTGCCCCCTTCTACCCGGCGGGGAGCGCCCGCAGGAGTCGGAGGCCGGGGGGGTGGGGTCCGCCTCCGGGCCGCGAGGGCCGTCACGGTACGATCTCGGCCCCGGACGAGCCCGGGCTGGGAGGGGCCATGCGTTTCGCACGTCGTCGGTCGTCGGGGCAGGCTGCGCCGCGCGCTCGCGCCCTCCCCTGCGCTCTCGCGGTCGCCGTGCTCGGTCTCGTGGTCGTGCCCGCGAACGCAGACCGCGTCGCCCTGCGGAACGGCACGACCCTGGACGGTGCGGTCGCGGTGGACGTAAAGACCCGCACGATCGTCGTCACCTCGACCCGGGGCGGCATGCAGGTCAAGGACAAGGTGCCCTTCGCCTCGGCGCTCGCCGTCGAGACCCCCGAGCGGAAGATTCTCTGGCTGGCCTCCGAGCAGGACCTCGTCGAGGCGTCGGGGGTGTTGTGGGTCGCCTGGGAACGGGTGCGCTACCTCGAGTGGTGCGATGCCGCGCTCAAGGCGGGCGACGGGCCGCGCGCGTCCCGTTTCCTCGACGCGGCCGAGAAACGCGGCGCGACCGGCTTCGTCGTGCAGCAGCGGCGGCAGAAGGCCGCGGTGGCGAAGCCCCCCGCCGGACAGACGGCGGCGGCCGCCGAAGCCGCGGCGAAGGCGGCGAAGGCCGTGGACGCGGAGGAAGCGGCCCTCCCGAAGGCCCAGGCGGCGCTCCTCTGGTCGCGGCTCGAAGGTTCGTGGGCCGGACTTCCCGAGGAGCGGCGCATCCAGCTCGGGGAGCGGATCCTCTCCCTGGACCCGTCGCACGGGCCCGTCCAGGCGTGGTTCGTCTCCCTGGTGCCCGAGGCGTACCGGGCGCGGTTCGGGTGGAAGGAGTGGGGCACGTGGAAGCGCGTGCTGGGCGCCTCCGGCACCCTGCGCTACCCGCCTCCCCTCGACGCCCCCGCGCGTGGCCTCACCCCGACGGAGAAGGAGCTCGCCCGCGCCGCGTCCATCTGGAAGAAGGACGTGGTCGGCGTCGTCCGCGACGGCCTCGTGTTGATCGCGCGCCCGCCGGCGGGTCCGGGGCTCGTGCGGGCCGCGACGACGTCGGCGGCCGTCTTCGCCTTCCTCGAGACCCTCTTCGAGACGCCGACCCCCAAGTACAAGGACTCGGACCCGGTCACCGTGTGGGTCCACAGCGATCGGAACGACCTCTGGTCGCACCTCTCTCCCGTGGAGGAGGCGTGGGCCGAGCGGCACATGCGCCACGCGAACGGCAAGCAGCGCGAACGGGCGGCGTTCTTCTCGCCGAACGAGGGGCTCACGAAGATCTTCTCGCCCGACGAGCCGGGCTCGGCGGCGCGGGAGGCCGAGATCCGGCAGGACCTCGCCTACTTCACCACCTACCACTGGCTCTACGTCCGCTGCCCGCGCTTCCGGTGGCTGGACACCGGCACCTCGGAGAGGGCGCCGGGCTGCTTCATCGAGAGCAACCTGGTGGACGCGGTCTGCGGCGGCGGGGTGGACCCGGCCACGGGCGCCTGGACGCTCCTCACCCGCACGGGGACCGCCTTCGAGAGCTTCAAGGAGCTCAAGCGGACGGGTCAGGCGCTCGCGTGGGAGAGCGTGCTCGACGCCTCGACGGCGGACCTCCTGAAGATCCTCGAAGGCGCGAGGAAGCAGGACGAGGCCGGGCTGCGGCGGGCGCTCGCGTGGTTCGTCCAGGCGGAGCTGGCCGCGCACTGGTTCCTCTACGGCGCGGACGCCGGCGTGCGCCGCGCCTTCGCGGACCAGGTCACCGACTACTTCCTCGGGCGCGCCGAAGGACGCACCGTGAAGGCCGTCTACGGGCTCGACGCCGCGGAGCTGGGCCGCCGCATCGACGCGTGGGCCACGAAGTGAGCGCCATCGCGGACACCGGCGCCGCGTCCGGCGCCGCTCACCGCGGCGCCCGGGGCCGCGGGGAGCACACCTCGCACGAGGGCAGCCAGCTGCCGTCGAACCCCGAGATGGCGTAGAGCCGGCGGCCCGCCGGGTCGTACGCGACCCCGTGCCCGAAGCGGGGATAGAGCAGGGGAGGCTCCCGGGTCCACTCGTCCGTCGCGGGGTCGTACGCGTAGACCGCCGACCCCGCGGGGTTGCCCCCGCCTCCGACCATGAACAGGCGCCCCTCCACGACCGCGGCCTGCGCCGAGGACGGCCCGGGCAGCGCCGCCTTGGTGGTCCACGCGTCGGTGGCGGGATCGTACACCTCGAGCGTCGTGACCCAGGTCCTGCCGACCGCTCCTCCCGCGACGTAGAGCCTCCCGCCGATCTCCGCCACGCCTCCGTGGAGCGTCCGCGGGGCGGGCAACGGGGTACCTTCCGTCCAGCGATCCGACGCGGGGTCGTACACCTCCACGCGCGACAGGCCTACGTCGGACATGCCCACCATGCCCCCGAGGACCCACAGCCGACCGCCCAGGGCGGCGGCCCCCACCCCCCACCGAGCCCCCCCGGGCATGGGCGCCCGCTCCGTCCAGGTGTTCGCGGCGGGGTCGTACACGAGCAGTCCCGCCGAGGCGCCGGCGCCACCGTAGTCGCCGCCGGCGACGTAGATCTTCCCGTCGAGCGCCGCGGCCCCGAAATACTGGAGCGGCCGGGGCAGGGGCGCCACGTCGGCCCAGTCCCCGCTCCCCGGATCGTAGACGGCGACGCGCGCCGTGTAGTAGCCCGAGATCGCGTACAGACGCCCCCCGAGGAAGACCGCGCTCATCGCGTAGCTCGGGACCGAGATCTGTCGCATCTCCGCCCAGTCCGGCCCGGCGAGGACGGGCGGCGGATGCCCGAATCCCGGGTAGGCCTCGTGGGCGACCCGCTGACGCTCGCGTGCCGAGAGGACCTCCTGCTCCTCGGGTCCCAGCCTCCGCGCGCCGAGCCGATCGCGCTCGAGCCTCCGCCGGAAGGTCGCCTCGTCCGCGGCCTGGACCGCGAGCACGCTCACCGCGACGACGAGCGCGGCCACCACCACGCCGAGCGAGGACAGCGCCCGATGGCGCTTCGCCCCGCGCCACGCACGCCCCATCCAACCGACGCGACGCGCCTCGATGGCGCGCCCGGCCGCGAAGGCGCGCAGGTCGGCGGCCAGGGCTTCCGCGGTCGGATAGCGTCGAGCGGGGTCCTTCTCCATGGCCTTGAGCACGATCGTCTCGAGGTCACGGGGCAGGTCGGGGCGCAGCCGCCGCGGTCGCGTCGGCTCCCGGGTGAGGACGTGCACGCACGTCTCGCGGGGATCCTCCCCCTGGAACGGCACCCGGAGGGTCAGGAGCTCGTAGAGCGTGGCCCCGAGCGCGTAGACGTCGGTGCGGCCGTCCACGGCGGCGCCGCCGCCGAGCGCCTGCTCCGGGCTCATGTACGCGGGCGTCCCCAGCAGGTCGCCCGTCACCGTCCGGGACGCCTCCCCTTCGACGTGGGCGAGCCCGAAGTCCATGACCTTGAGCGTCCCCGCGGCGTCGAACACGAGATTCGACGGCTTGACGTCGCGGTGGACGACCCCCGCGTCGTGGGCCACCCCGAGCGCGTCCGCCACCCCGGCGCACGCCGTGGCGACGCGCGTGTACCACACCCGTCCGGGCTCCGGCGCGGAGAGGCCGCTCGCATCGGGAGGCACGTCGTCGGCCGCGCGCGTCTCGGCTCGGGCACCGGCCGGGACGGTCCCCTCGGTGGCGCACGCGGCCGCGCCCGCCCGACGCCGCAGGCCCTCGATCACCTGGGCGAGCGTCGTGCCCCGGACCCACTCCATCGCGTAGTACCAGACGCCGTCCACCTCCCCCATCCCGAACACGGGCACGATGTTCGTGTGGTGCAGCCGTCCGGCGGCCTGCGCCTCGCGTCGGAAGCGCTCCACGGCCTTCGCGCTGAAGGTGATCGCGGGATCGAGGATCTTGAGCGCGACCCGCCGTCCCATGGAGCGCTGCTCCGCCTCGTAGACCACGCCCATGCCTCCGCGGCCGAGTTCCCGCAGGAGACGGAAGTCGCCCAGCGTGCGCGCGCCGGCCGGCGCCGGCGTCGCCGCCGGGGAGCGGGCGCAGCCCAGCAGCTCGCGCGCCGCGAGCGCCGCCCGGAGCGGCTCCGCGACCTCGGGGTGCGCGCGCAGGAGCTCCTCGGGCGTCTCCGTCTCGCCACGCGCGTACCAGTCCCCCAGGATCTCGGCCACGCGGTCGTCCGCGGTCACGATCCGCCGTCCCGCGCCTCGGCGACGGCTCGGCCGAACGCCGCGAGCGCACGACCGTAGAGCTTCTTGATCGCCTCGGGAGAGCGCCCCATCCGCTCGGCCACCTCCCGGATCGCCAGGCCCTCGAGGCGGGCGAGGCGCAGCACCTCCCGGTAGTCGGGAGCCAGCGTCGCGAGGACGCTCCGCACCGCGTCGCGCGTCTCGGCGGTCATCGCGGCCTGGCTCGGGGAAGGCCCGGCCGCGACGCCCTCGGGAGCTGCGGAGGCGTCTCCTCGCGTCACCTCGCGGCCGACGGCCCGCTTCGACGTGCCGGCGTGGGCGCGGAGTGCCTCCCGCGCCTTGAGCTCGGCGATGCGCAGGAGCCACGCGCGGTACGCGCCTGCTCGTTCCGGCACGAACTCGCCGGTGCGGGAGAACGCGAGGATGCGGGCTTCCTGAACCACGTCGGACACGGAGACCTTTCGCTGGACGGCACGGGGCAGGAAGCGGCGGATCCGCGCCTCCAGAGCCCCCCGGTGCCGCTCGAACAGGGCCTGCATCGCCTCCGGCTCGCCCGCTCGCGCGCGCGCGAGGAGCAGGGCTTCGTCCGGCTCGCCCGCCGGGTCCGCGTCCATCGGGCCGCCGGTCTCCATAGATGGCGGAGTCTAGTCCCGACGGGACGCGCCCGAAAGGGGGCGACCTCGCACCGTCCCCGAAGAGTCACGAAGCGGCCTGCGTCCCCTTTCGCGGCGAATCCGCCATGACCTCCCGGGCGCCGCGA
>CAZJJQ010000158.1:0-8173 GCA_964546345.1 uncultured Planctomycetales bacterium | reverse complement strand
GTACGGCTCCTCAGCAGATGCGGGGCAGCTGCTCGCCCGACATCATGTCCACGATGCGCATGCCGCCCACGCGGCTGCGCATCGTCACGCGGCCCGCGGGCCCGGCGGTCACCTCGCCCACGTCGGCGGCCTCGCGCCCGAGCGGGTGCGCGCGCATCGCCGCCAGCACCGCCGCGGCCACCGCGGGCGCGCCGAGCGCGATCGCCTTGCCCGCGGTGGGCACATAGAGGGGGTCGAGGCCGGGGATCTCGCACGCGCCCCGCACCTCCTCGCGGATCGGGATCGCGCGCTCGTCGAGGAGCATGCCCACACGCGCGGCCTCGGCGATCTCGTTCGTGGCGGAGGAGACGCCGCCGCGGGTCGGGTCGCGCAGCACGTGCACGCCCGTCCCGCCCGCCGCGAGGACGTCGGCGACGAGGCCGTGCAGCGCCGCCGAGTCGCTCTCGATGGTCGTCGAGAACGCGAGCCCCTCCCGGACCGACAAGATCGCGATGCCGTGCAGCGCGATGGACCCGGACAGCAGGATGCGGTCGCCCGGGCGCGCGCGGGTGGGCGCGATGTCCACCCCGTCGGGCACCTCGCCGATGCCCGTGGTGTTCACGTAGATGCCGTCGCCCTTGCCGCGATCGACCACCTTCGTGTCGCCCGTCACGATGGGCACGCCCACGGCCGCGGCGGCGTCCCGCATGGACGCGACGACGCGGTCGAGGTCGGCCAACGGGAAGCCCTCCTCGAGGAGGAAGCCCACGGAGAGCGCCACGGGCTTCGCGCCGCACATGGCGAGGTCGTTCACCGTGCCGTGGACCGCGAGGGAGCCGATGTCGCCGCCGGGGAAGAAGATCGGCCGCACGACGTAGGAATCGGTGGTGAAGGCGAGGCGCCCGCGCCGGGCCGGCAGGATCGCGCCGTCGTGGAGCGCCGCGAGCGCGTCGTTGCGGAACGCGGGCAGGAAGACGCGGTCGACGAGCGCCTTCGACATGCGTCCGCCGCCGCCGTGCGCGAGGGTCACGGTCGGGCCCCCCGTCGCGGGGACGGGGCAGGAGAGGCCCGAGAACGACGGCCGGGGCTCGGTCACGGGGCGACCTCCGCCGACCGGCGCCCGTACCGGTGATAGGCCGCGCACGCGCCCTCGGCCGAGACCATGGGGGCGCCGAGCGGATGGTCGGGCGTGCAGGCGACGCCGAAGGCCGCGCACTCGTGCGGCTTCTTCCGCCCGCGGAGCACCTCGCCCGCGATGCAGTTGGGGGACTCGTCCGCGTGGATCGAGGCCACGTCGAACCGGGCCTCGGCGTCGAAGCCGGCATAGGCGGGCGAGAGGCCGTAGCCCGAGCGGGGGATGACGCCGATGCCGCGCCAGGGCCGGTCGCGCACCTCGAAGACCTCGGCGAGGAGCCGCTGGGCGGGTCCGTTGCCCTCGCGCGTGACCACGCGGCGGTACTGGTTGAGGACGCCGAAGCGGCCGTCCTCGAGCGCGTCCACGGCCATCCCGATGCCCTGGAGGAGGTCCACCGGCTCGAAGCCCGTCACGACGATGGGGATGCGGTGGCGGGCGGCGATGGGCTCGTACTCGTGATGGCCCATGACCGTGCACACGTGCCCCGCCGCGAGGAAGGCCTGCACGCGCACGTCGGGGTCGGAGAGGATCGCCTCCATGGCCGGCGGGACGAGCACGTGCGAGCACAGGATCGAGAAGTTGCGCACGCCCTCCTGCTTCGCGCGCCACACCGCCATGGCGTTCGCGGGGGCGGTGGTCTCGAAGCCCACGGCGAAGAAGACCACCTCGCGATCGGGCATCCGCCGGGCGAGCGCGAGGGCGTCGAGAGGCGAGTACACCATCCGCACGTCGCCGCCCGCGGCCTTCGCGGAGAAGAGGTCGCCGAGGGTGCCGGGCACGCGCAGCATGTCGCCGAACGACGTCATCACGATCCCGGGCCGGCGCGCCAGCGTCACGGCGCGGTCGATCATCTCGACGGGCGTGACGCAGACGGGGCAGCCGGGGCCGTGCACGAGGGTGATCGCGTCGGGGAGCATCCGGTCGATGCCCGCCTGGATCAGGGTGTGGGTCTGCCCGCCGCAGATCTCCATGATCGTCCACGGCCGCGTCACCCGCCGCCGGATGGCCTCGAGGAGACGCGTCGCCGCGCCCTCGTCGCGGTACTCGTCAACGTGCTTCACGCGGGGCGTCCCGGCGGCGTCCCGCCGTCCGAGGCGCGCAGCTCGGCGAGCTCGCCCATCGTCGCGAGCGTCTCGGTGGTCCGCCGCGCCTCCTCCTCGTCGATCACGCTGAGGCCGAAGCCGACGTGGACGAGCACGTAGTCGCCCACCTTCGCCTCGGGGAGGTAGGCCAGGCACACGTCCTTGACGATCCCGCCGAAGCTCACGCGCCCCATGCGCATGCCCAACTCGTCCTCGCGGAGCTCCTCGATCCGACCGGGGACGCCGAGGCACATCGTCAACCTCCCCTCCGCGCGGCGGCGACCGCCACCTGACCGAGCGAGATCCCCCCGTCGCCCGGCGGGACGCGCCGATGGACGAGCGCCTCGATGCCCGCGGCGGCGCACCGGGTGCGCGTGGCCTCGAGCAGTCGCAGGTTCTGGAAGCAGCCCCCCGAGAGCGCGAGGCGTCGGGCGGATCGCGCGCGGGCCAGCGTCACGAGGGCCTCCGCAAGGGCGTCGTGGAACCTCGCGGCCATGATAGCCGGGTCGGTCCCCCGGCGCCGGTCCGCGAGGAGCGCCCCGACGAGCGGCGCCAGGTCGAGCCGGAGCGGGGCGGCGACTCCCGCCCGAACGGGCAGCGGATAGGCGCCGTGGCCCGGCCCCGCGGTCGTCGCCAGCGCCTCGAGCTCCATCGCGGCCTGCCCCTCGTAGGAGCAGCGCGTGCGGAGCCCCAGGAGCGCCGCGACCGCGTCGAACAGGCGCCCTGCGCTCGAGGCCTCCGGCGCGTTCGTGCCGGTCGCGAGCATCCGCGCGACGACCGCGCGGTCGGCGGCGGGGATCGCCGCGAGGGAGGGGTCCTCGAGGCCCGCGGGCCCCCGTACGGCGAAGAGCACGCCCGCCGCCGACCGCCACGGCGCGCGCGACGCGGCGTCCCCGCCGGGCAGGCGGAAGCCCGAGAGCGCCGCCACCCGCTCGAAGCCGACGGCGTCCCCGAAGAGGATCTCGCCGCCCCAGATCGTGCCGTCGGCCCCGTACCCGGTCCCGTCCCAGGTGGCGGCGAGGGTGGGCTCCTCGACCCCGTGCTCCGCGAGACACGACGCGAGGTGCGCGTGGTGGTGCTGCACGGCGAAGCGCGGCACGGCGGCGAGCGCCCGGGCCCACGGCTCGGACGCCCCCTCCAGGCTCTCGAGCCACCGGGTGGAGGCGTAGTCGGGGTGGAGGTCGTGGGCGATGACGTCGGGCCGCACGTCGTAGAGCGCGAGCAGGTCCCGCACCGCCGCCGTGAACGCGTCGAAGGCCTGCGGCGTGTCGAGGTCGCCCACGTGCGGCCCGCCGATCACCTCGTCGCCGAGGCCGAGCGCGAGCGCGACCTTCAGGTGCCCCCCCACGCCGAGCACCACGGGCCCGGGCCGCCGCGTCGCGACCGGAAGCGGGGCGTAGCCGCGCGCGCGCCGGACCGGGTACGCCCCCTCCGGCAGCACGGCGACGACGCTGTCGTCGAGGGGACGCGCGATCGGACGGTCGTGGCCGAGGAAGAGGTCCGCGATCCCGGCGAGCCGCGAGACGGCCTCGTCGTCGTCCGTGCAGATCGGCTCCTCGGAGCGGTTGCCGCTCGTCGCGACGACCGGCCCTCCGACCTCGCGCAGCAGGAGATGGTGGAGCGGGGTCGCGGCCAGCATGACCCCGAGCCGCGGGTTGCCGGGCGCGACGCCCTCCGCCACCGCGGCCCCGGGGCGCCGGGGCCGCAGCACGATGGGCGCCTCCGGCGACCGCAGCAGCGCCGCGGTGACGTCGTCCACGTCGATGAGCCCCCGCGCCCCCTCGAGATCGGCCACCATCAGCGCCAGCGGCTTCTCCTCGCGCGCCTTGCGCGCGCGCAGGCGCGCGACCGCCGCGTCGTCGCTGGCGTTGACGAGCAGGTGGAAGCCCCCCAGCCCCTTCGCCGCGACGATCTCGCCCCCCCGCAGCGCGGCGGCGGCGACGCGCAGCGCCTGGTCGCCGGTCGCCCGCACGGCCCCGTCGGGCCCCCGGAGCGAGAGCGTGGGGCCGCAGTCGGGGCACGCGACGGGCTGCGCGTGGAACCGCCGATCCAGCGGATCCTCGTACTCGCGCCGGCAGGCCGCGCACAGGGGGAACCCCCGCATCGTGGTGCGGGCGCGGTCGTAGGGCACGCCGAGGACGATGGTGAACCTAGGGCCGCAGTGCGCGCAGTTCGTGAAGGGGTAGCGATGGCGGCGATCGGCCGGATCGAGCACCTCGGCCATGCAGGCCGCGCAGGTCGCGCCGTCGGCGAGCACGGTGGCCGTCGCCGGCCCCGTGATCTGGCTTGGACGGATCACGAACCCGTCCTCTCCGACGGGGGGCACGTCCCTCCACGCGACGTCGCGCACGCGCGCCCGCGGGGGAGCCTCCGCGCCCAGCCGCGCACGGAACGCGGCGACCGCCGCCGGACGCCCCTCCACCTCGAGCTGCACCCCACGGACGTCGTTCCCGACGAAGCCTCCCAGCCCGAGCGAGCGCGCGAGACCGTAGACGAAGGGGCGGAACCCCACGCCCTGGACCGCACCACGGACCTCGGCCCGGGCCCGCACCCGCGTCGTGCCGTCGGGGGGGTCCGCCTGGGCCATGCAGAGAGCCTACTCCCGCCGCGTCGGCCCCTTCGAGCCCGACGCGCCCTGCACCTCCCGCTATCGTGTGCCCATGCGTGTCGCAGGTCCCGATCCCGTCGTCGCCCGTTTCGCCGCGGGGCTCGTGGACCAGCACCGTCAGCTGGTGGCGCTCCTGCGCCGCGAGGCGCCGGACCTCGAGTGGCAGCCCGCTCCGGGGCGCAACTCCATCGGCATGCTCGTCGCCCACGTGGCGATCGGCGAGGTGTGGTGGCTCGACGTCGTCGCGCGCGGGATGCCAGACGGCCCCGACGCGGAGGCCCACGTCCGGGTACGCCTCGGCATCGGCGCCGACGACGACGGGATGCCCGCCCGGCCCGGATCGCGGCACCCGGCGACGCTCTCGGGCTGGCCGCTCGAGCGCTACCTCGACCTCCTGGGCAAGATGCGCGCGTGCACCATGGAGTGCCTCGCGACCTGGCGCGACGCCGAGCTCGACGACCCGATCCGGGTGGGCGCGCGCGACGTCACGAAGGGATGGATCCTCTATCACGTGCTCGAGCACGTCGCGCAGCACGTGGGCCAGATCGGCCTGCTGACGGCGCTGCAGCGCGCCCGGTAGCGGCCGACGGGCGCTCCCCACGTCGTCGCCCGAGGGCGACCGAGGGGAGCGGCCTCCCCAGGGAGCTCGGGGGGCGGCGGGGGCGCGCCGCGCACGGGGCGGCGATCCCGGATCAGGGGGCGACGAGGAGCAGCAGGAGGATCACCGCCCCGAGCAACGCACCCGCCACGAGATTCCAGCACGACAGCGCGGCCGCGACGAGCATGGCGCCGCGGCCCCAGGTCGCGCCGGCCAGCCAGCAGGCCAGGATTGCGAGCCACGCGAGCCCCTGCCCCAGAAAGATGCACTTCATGGCGGTGGAGCGCGGAGGGATCCCGAGCGCCCCGACGACGCGATGCCAGGGGCCCAGCTGCCCCGCGTGAGGCCCGTGACGCGGCGTCACGTAGTCGCCCACGAGGAGGGCCCGGGCCCCGTCGAAGGTCATCCACCCGGCGTCCAGCAGGGTGAGAATCGTGATCAGCGCGCGACTCCAGCTCACGGGCAGGCTCTCCTCAACGGCCCGATCGCCACGCGACCTCCGCTTCCCGCGCGGCGTCGGCGAGCAGGCGCAGCCCCTCGAGCGCGCGCCGCCGGACGGCGGCGGGCAGCCGGGCGAGGACGGCACGCACCCGTTCCGGATCGAGCGCGGAGGTCTCGACCATCGCGCGCTCGCCGGCCGCCGTGAGGCGCAGCTCGTGGATGCGGCGATCCCCGGTACGGGGTGCCCGGGAGAGCAGGCCTCTGCCTTCCAGCCGCCCGAGCAGGGGCGAGAGGGAGGAGCTCGCGATGCCCAGGTGGCGCGCGAGCCGGCCCGGGGTGACGGGCACCCCCGGATCGAAGTGACCCAGGATCATGGACTCCCGGTCCGTGAGGCGGAGGGAGGTGCTCGGACGGCGGACATGCCGGCCGTGGCACGCCCGGAAGATCCGGGGAACGCCGCGCAGCACCTCGAGGATCTCGGGGTCGAGCATGTCCGTACTTGTCGCGCTCCACCCGTCGTTCGTCAAACCGAACGATCGCGGTGCCCGCCGTCGGCGCCCCGCGCACGGCCGCGGAGCGCCGCCCGACTCTCCGGCCCCCCCACGGGCGCGGCCGGAGTCTCGACGCCCGGCCAGGGCGTCCCACGGAGTCGGGCCGCGGGGGGTATGCTGCCGCGGTCCCGATCTGCTGCGTCCGGGGAGCGGGGGCCTCCACCTCTCCCCTGGGGTTGCGGGCGTGAGCCCGCGCTGCGAGCCTGGAGACGTCCGTTGGCCCACGCCGGTTTCGCCCGCACCACCTTCCTCCTCTCCCTCCTCACCCTCGCCGCCGCCTGCGGCGGAGGTCAGGGGGACGGCCCTGCGCAGCCTCCCGTCGCCGACTGGTACGTGAACGCCTCCACGGGGAACGACGCGGCGCCCGGGTCGCTGTTGCTCCCCTTCCGAACCCTCACCCACGCCCTCTCGGTCGCCACGGCGGGCGAGATCGTCTTCGCGTTCCCGGGCACGTACGACGCCGCCCACGGCGAGACGTTTCCCCTGCTGGTGCCGTCGGGCGTGACCTTGCTCGGCGACGCCGCGCATCAGGGCGGGGGCAGCGTGCCGACCTCGATCGTCGGGGGAGGCCTCGCCCCCGCCCCGAATCCCGGAGGGTTGCTGGGCGCGACGATCGTCCCCGGAGCCGGCTCCGAGATCGCCGGGTTCCGCATCCGGAACGACCAGCCCCCGTCCGCGGTGGCGGCCGAGGCGGTGGTCCTGCCCGCGGCAGGGGTGACGCTGCGCGACAACCGCATCCACGACTCCGAGGACGGCATCTACTGCTACAACGCGGTCGGCAGCCACACGATCCGCCACAACGTGGTCGAGGGGCACGCGACCTCGGGCATCGTGTTCGACGGCGGCGGGGAAGACAGCGTCGTCGAGTCGAACCAGATCACCGGCAACCAGTTCGGGGCGGAGTTCCACTCCGAGGGCGGCGACATGGGCGGCGGCAGCCCGGGCAGCCTCGGGCTCAACGCGTTGTCGTGCAACTCGGGCGCCGACCTCTTCACGGACGCGTCCGCCATGACGACGATCGCGGCGTGCTTCAACGCGTGGGACCACGTGGCGCCCACCGTGGCCCCCGGGCCCGGCGTGGACATCTCCAACGTGAACGGCGCCGCCGTCGTGATCGTGGGGGCGACGGTACGCGTCGGCGGGTGCCCCTGACGGCCCTGCGCGCGTCGGAGGCCCGCGTCTTAGTGTTCGCCTAAGTCATTTTACAGCATATGGTTAGGTCGTTCGCCACAGGCCGATGCCGCGCACCGGAGGGCCGCCGCGCCGGGGATATGCTGTTGCCTTCACGGGCGCGGCGCAGGCGACATCCCCCCCGGCGCCGCCCGTCCCGGAGGAGCCGAGCCATGGGCAAGTTCGAGGTCAAGAAGGCCACCAACGGCCAGTTCTACTTCCGCCTGAAGGCGGGCAACGGCGAGACGATCCTCTCGAGCGAGCAGTACGCGGCCAAGCCGTCGTGCCTCGCCGGGATCGACAGCGTGAAGAAGAACGCCGGCGCGGACGGCCGGTACGAGAAGAAGGTCGCCGCCAACGGCAAGCCGTTCTTCGTCCTGAAGGCCGCGAACCACGAGGTGATCGGGACGAGCGAGCTCTACGAGAGCGACGCGGCACGCGACGGCGGCATCGCGAGCGTGAAGACGAACGCTCCGACGGCGACGACGGACGACCAGAGCGACGCCGCGCCCGCCCCGGCCAAGGGCGCCGCCCCGAAGGCTGCGGCGGCGAAGGCGCCCGCCAAGGCGGCCCCCCCCGCGAAGGCACCTCCGGCAGCCAAGGCCCCTG